>VFKE01000211.1 GCA_009885695.1 Verrucomicrobiota bacterium
CGCTCGCTGCCGTGGCCTCTTCCCGCACTCTTACGAGATGCGGCTACGTCTTTTTAATAATGCTCCAGGGAGGTATAAATAATTTCGTAGCCGCGTTCGCAAGAACGCGGGAAATATAGAAGCTCTCCCCGCAGCCGCGAAGCGAGAACGCGGGAAATAGGCAGACTTCGCTCGCTGCCGTGGCCTCTTCCCGCACTCTTACGAGATGCGGCTACGTCTTTATTAAAAAAGCTCTAGGCTGAGTGAATGGGGCGCGATCTTGTCACCTTCTGGGTGAGCACTATGGGACACCCAAGCGCTTCATTTTCAGTCTATTAACTATCAGCTATCAGCCATCGATCTTCCTTTTTAGCAGACAATCCACGGCGTGCGGGATGCAGAACGGAGAGTAACTCCAGTCAAGTTAGTCGGGAGATTTAGACGAGGGCGCTTACAAACTGTGCCCCATTTTCGTGCGCTTGGTCTCGAGATATTTGGCATTGTGCTCGTTCGGCTCCGATTTGATGGGCACCTGCTCCACGATATGCAGCTTATGGCCTTCAAGTCCGACTACCTTGCGTGGATTGTTGGTCATCAGACGGATTTTCCGGACACCGAGATCAAAGAGAATCTGCGCGCCGAGTCCGTAATCGCGCAAGTCCATCGGGTAACCGAGTTTCTCGTTGGCCTCAACGGTGTCCATCCCCTGCTCTTGCAATTTGTATGCATGAATCTTCGCGGGCAGGCCGATACCGCGCCCTTCCTGCCGCATGTAAATCAGGACGCCGCGCCCTTCCTTTTCGATGCGCTCCAGCGCCGTGTGAAGCTGACTGCCGCAGTCGCAGCGACGCGAACCGAAGACGTCGCCGGTCAGGCACTCGCTGTGGACGCGAACGAGCACCGGATGCCCATCGTCGATCTGGCCTTTCACAAGAGCCAGGTGATGCTCGCCGCCGTTGAGTTTGCTGCGGTAAAGATGCAGGTCGAATTCACCGTAGTCGGTCGGCATCTTGATCACTTGCTCGCGCTCGACAAGTTTCTCACGCTCCTGACGGTGACGGATGAGACTTTCGATGGTGCCGATCTTCAGTTGATGCGCCTTGGCGAATTCAATGAGCTGCGGCAGCCGCGCCATGGTGCCATCGTCGTTCATCACTTCGCAGATCACGCCCGATGAATCAAGACCCGCCATCGTCGCCAGATCGACTGCCGCTTCCGTGTGTCCGGCGCGACGGAGCACACCACCGTTCTTCGCGATGAGCGGGAAAATATGGCCGGGTTGCACGAGGTCACCCGCCTTGCTCGCGGGATTGGCCAGGACTGAAATCGTCTGTGCGCGGTCAGGCGCGCTGATGCCGGTGTGGATCCCCTGGGCGGCGTCCACGCTCACGGTGAAGTTGGTTTGAAAGGCGTCGCCCGTCCGCTGGACCATGGCGTTCAATCCGAGATTTTGGGCACGTTCCTCGGTGATGGGCACACAGATCAGGCCGCGGGCATGCTTGGCCATGAAATTCACCGTCTCCGCAGTGGCGCACTGGGCGGCGCAGATGAGATCGCCTTCATTTTCACGATCGGCGTCATCCGTGATGATCACCATCTTCCCCGCGCGGATGTCGGCCAGGATTTGCTCGATGGTGGAGAAGGGTGAGTGCGAAGGCATAGGCCTGACAGTCTAGCACGAGAAGTATAAGATACGAATGCCAGACAAAGCTGACGAAAAGTAATGAACACCCGTCGGCGACAGGTAGCAGGGGTGTCCCCGTCCCCATTTCACGCATAGAACCGCGCCAGCCTCCCGCCCATAAAAAACTGATTCCCGGCAGCAGGGCAGTTGCAATTCGACCGTGACCGACACACTCTGCGCACACATGCTAGACGAAGCCGAACTGCTCGAACAAACACGCCGCGCCTTGGTGGACTGGCCTGCGCCATCTCATCTCTCGGCCATCATCAAGGGCGGATCCGACCGCCATTACTTCCGGGTTCATTTTCAAGATCCCTCCACGCCCTGCGTCATCCTCATGGCCTACACGCTGGTGCGGCCCGACAACCCGCGCTTTGTGACCGCCACCGCGCGTCTCACCAGGCTGGGTGTGCATGTGCCGGCGGTTTTCGCGCATGATCCAAAGAACCTGCTCGTCTGGCTGGAGGATCTTGGCAGCGTGGATCTTCACTTTCTACGACACGAACCCTGGAGCACGCGCGGACCGCTTTACGAATCCGCACTTACTGAAGTAGCCAAGCTTCACGCCGTTGATGCCTCTGCACTTTCGCAGTCTGAACTCAGTGAAATGGAACTCTGCTTCGATGAGGCCCTCTACGAATGGGAACAGAATTACTTCCTCAGCCATTACGTGCACACCCTTAAAAATCACAATGCAAGCGACGCCAACTACACGGCCGCCCGTCAGGCTCTACTCGAACTGCGCACGCATCTGGCCGCACTTCCACGCGGACTGGTGCACCGTGACTTCCAAAGCCAGAACATCCTCGTGCGCGACGATACCACATGGCTCATCGACTATCAGGGTGCCAGACCCGGACTCGCGGAATACGACATCGCTTCGCTCCTGCTTGATCCCTATGTGGACCTGAGCGAAGCTGAGCGTGAAAGCCTTCTCCGCTGGTATGCCAATCACATGTCGAAAAAGATTTCCGTGCTCCAGGAGAATTATCTGCTCTGCGCCGCGCAGCGCCTCATGCAGGCCATCGGGGCCTATGCCAATCTCAGCCGCAACCTTGGCAAACCCCACTTCGCCCAACACATTCCCGTGGCGCTGGAGCGGTTAAGCACCGTGTGTGCGTTGCATCCAATGCTAGAACCACTGCTGGTGTTCACCGATTCAGATTGATGAACGCCAATTATCCAGCCCCCATTCAGCGGCTAATCCTGTTGCTCAAGTCGCTTCCCGGCCTCGGACCCCGCAGCGCGGAACGCCTCATGCTCTGGCTCATGGGCCGCGGTCATACGCGTATTCCAGAACTCGCTGAAGCCCTGGTGCATCTCCGGAATCATGTCACGGAATGCCCCGCGTGCGGCTTCTTTATCGAACGCGGCGCGGCCTGCTTATTTTGCCAGAGTGACAAACGCAATCAGAAACTTCTCTGTGTGGTGGAAAGCGCGGCGGATGTGCTGCGACTCGAGCGCAGTGGCGCGTTCTCCGGAATTTACCATGTGCTTGGCGGGAAGCTTTCACCGCTGGACAATGTCACGCCATCCGACTTGCGCATCGAGTCTCTCGCCCGCCGGGTGCATGAACTTCAGTCCGAGGAAGTAATCATCGCCCTGGGTTCCGACGTCGAGGGTGAAAGCACCGCGCACTATCTGGCTGACTTGCTGCGGCCTCTCGGTGTCAGAATCACGCGTCTCGCCCAGGGGATGCCGGCGGGCGGCGGACTTGAGCAAGTGGACGAACTGACGCTGCATCAGGCCATGAGCGGTCGGAGGCTGCTGGAAAGCTGAATTCCTTCGTCAAATCCATGCCTCGAATCGCTGACATCCTTTCAGGCCGGCTGCCACGATACGCTGCTGCCGTGGCATCCGGAACACTGTTGACCACGGCATTTGCCCCGCTGAATGCCAGCTTGATGGTCTGGCTCTGGATATTTCCGCTCCTCATCGCACTCTGGAGCGGCGACCCATTCAAAATCCAAAATCCAAAATCCAAGATTCGCAGAGGCTTCACTCTCGGCTTCATCGCCGGTCTCGCATTCTTCATCCCCAATCTCGCTTGGGTGCGGCATTCGTCGCGAGTGATCCATGGTGCCGTGGATGACAGATGGATGGGCTGGCCTGCGGAGTTGATGGGATGGAGCGCCGTGATCGCCATGTGCCTTTACATGTCACTCTACTGGGGCGTCTGGGC
>VFKE01000169.1 GCA_009885695.1 Verrucomicrobiota bacterium
GCTGGTGCCGGCTCAGGTGCTGGTGCCGATGGCGCTGGCACATCAATGCTGGGGGGCGGGGCAGCTGCCGGTGGCGGTTCGATGGGTGCCACCGGGGCGGGATCTGGCGCGAGTGCTGGTTCCACCGCCGGTTTCTCCGGAAGCGCGGTTGCTGGCACGGGCGCAGACTGTTTGATCGCCGTGGGCGAACCGGGGACGACCACTTTGCTCGCTTCAAGTTTGCGCAAGCCAATCTGTTCAACGGCCTTGGAGATGACAGCGTCGGCATTGCCGGCCAGGCCGGATTTTTTCATCAGTTCCTGCTGGGCTTTGTCGATTTCCTCCTTGTTTTTGAGGCGCACTGCGCTCTGCGGATCAACGACCTTGCCACCGGCAAAGACCTGCAGGACGGCCGCGATGACGGCGAAACTGGCAAATGCGGCGAGCAGGCCCAAGAAAACCAAGGGACCGCGAGCCGGGGTATGAGGCACTGGATTCGACATGAAGAATTAGTTGGTGCAGGAGACGGATTCGAGCAGGCGTGGATCTTTGCACGGGTAGAGGCTGGCCTTGGCAAGACGGCGGAGGTAAGCCCAGGCGCAGATGCCGCCGATGCCGCCGAAGGCCGCGACATCGCCGACCCAGGCGCCGGAGAGCCAGAGCAGCGGTTCACCGTGGTAGCCGAGGGCCTCACCAATTTTTCCGGAGGTTAGCGAAGGTGCGCGCTCGGGAATGATGAGCCAGTAAATATCAACCAGGTGATTGAGCAGAATCCAGCCGCAGACCCAGTTCATCACGTTCGGGGTTTTCTTCCGTCCCGCGGAGAGAAGAATCACGAACGTGGCCACGAAGTGGAGCCAGACCAGCGCATTGCTGAGCCACCACCAGCCACCGGTGTTGCGCAGCAGATAGAAGCGCGTCTCCTCAGTGATGTTGGCATACCAGATAAGGAAAAACTGGCTGAAGGCGATGTAGGCCCAGAAGATGGTGAAGACGAGCTGGAACTTGCCCATGACATGGTAGTGCTCCATCGACACCGTTTTCTTGAGATAGCCCTGGCTGCGCACATAGCTGAGGGCGATGATGGAAAACGCCATGCTGCCCCAGGCGCCGCCGGCGAAGATATAAACGCCCCACATGGTCGAAAACCACGTGTAGTCCAGCGCCATGACCCAATCCACAGCACTGAAGGTCACCACCAGCGCGTAGATCAACATCGGGAAGGCGCAGAGGGCGCGGGAGCGGAACGTGTGCTTGAAGTCACCGTCTGTGTCCTGCTGGATGCTCCATTTGCGAAGCAACCCGATGATGCCGATCAGGAATCCGAAGTAGAAGACCGCGCGGACAACCCAGAAAGTGATGTTTAAATAGCCGTGCTTGGCCACAAGAATGGCTAGGTGGTGATTGACTTTCGCAGCGGTGGCGAGTCCTTCGTAACTGCCTGCATGCTGCTGCTCGACGATCCACTCCCAAAGCGCGCTTCTGATGCCGGGAATGAGGATGAACGGCAGGGCAAACACAGCCATCCATTTCACATTCGCCCCCAGGTTTTCAAAGAAGCGCCGCACCGCCACGCTCCAGCCCGAATTGGAAACATGCTGGAGCATGGTCCAGAAAATCCCGCCATTGGTCAGCGTGAAGAAAAAGAAGAAGGCAAACAACCACGAGTAGGCAAACTCCGCCTGCTTTTGCGCGCCAAGGAAGCCAAAAAGATAGAGCACCGACACCGCCAGTCCGGCGATGCCCACCACGAGGAGCGCACCATTCAGTTTCGAAACTTTCGCCAAGTCGAGGCGTTCGCCGTCGCGCGGAAGATCGTCAAGGGTGATGGAGTGTGAACTCATGCTGGGAAATTAGGGGGCAGGATTTTTGGCTGCGAACTGAAGCGCGCGGATGTAGGACACGATGGCCCAGCGATCCTGCACCGCGATGTTGGCGCCGTAGCCCCCCATCTGGTTGAAGCCATTGGTGATCGTGTCGTAAATCTTGCCATCGGGACGATAGAGCGCATTGGCAGGATCATCGAAGCCGGCACTGGTGAGAGCGGCGGGAATGACCGTGGAATACTTGGTGAACACACCCTTGCCATCGCCGGAGGTTCCATGACAAACTGCGCAGTGGATGTTGTAACGGTCCTGACCGCGCTTCACGAGAGCGGCATCCACCTTGATCTCCTTCGGAAAGCCGTCGCCATAGAAGTCGCCATCCTTTCCGGTGTAATAATAACCGGGGCCGTGGGTGAACTCATAATCCTGGGCCACAAATCCCTCGCTGGCGGGCTTCTTCGGGACGGCATAACCCATCGGCACTGTGCCGGCCACGGGTTTGCGCATCGCCTCGCCGTTCTCGAAGAACGAACTGGGTTGCTGGGCCTTCACTTTGTCCTGGGCCTTCATGTCATTGAAAATCTGAAACGGCGGCTCTTCAAACTTATGGCCGCGGAAGCCGGCAAAACTCACGATGATGATCCCGGTCAGGATGTAGCTGAGAAAAAAATATTTCATGGCCGGGGCAGATTAGAGTTCGTCCTCCACGAGTTCGATGTTCCGTCCGCCAAGCCCTTCGAGAAAGGCCTTGGTTTCGGCCTGGTGGAACTTGGGGTCGCGGGCCTCGATGCAAAGAAAGAAGCCGTCATCAGAAAATTTCTTGAAGGTCTTCGCGGCAAACAGCGGATGATTGAAGCGGGGAAGCCCCATCAGTGCAAAGGAGCCGAACAATGCGGTGAACGCACTGAGCAGGATCGTCAGCTCGAACATGATCGGAAAGAACGCCGGGGTCGTGAAGATGTTCGTGGGCTTGGCCTGAACCACGGTGGGATAGATGATACACTGGGTGATGTAACAAAGCAGGAAGGCGGTGATCGTGCCCGTCGCGCCCCCGAAGAAGACAAACCATGGAAGGATGGAACGCTTCACCCCCATTGCCTCATTGAGGCCGTGAATGGGAAAAGGAGTATGCACATCCCAGCGCTGAAATCCGGCGTCACGCACCTTCTCGGCAGCGTGGTAAATGTCCCCCGCCCCGCTGAATTCAGCGAGGTAGCCGTGGACTCGTTTGAGAGTGGTCTTGGGCATGGTGATAAAAATCAGTGAGCTGCGTGTGGCAGATGCCTCCGGCTGGTGTGTAGCCCGATCATTCTGATCGGGCCCGGCATATCCACGCCCGACAACCATGCAGCCCGGCAGAATGCCCGGCTTACACACAGGACAAAGTCCTGTGCCACAAGGTTGAGGGTAGTCTTGGGCATGGTGGAAAAATTAATGGGCTGCTGCTGGTTTGGAATCAGCCCCCATCATGTCAGGCTGCAGTTCGTGAGTTCCGCGTTCCGCGTGCTCGTCAAAGTGCGGGTTGCTCTGCGGCAGCACGCCCTTGACTTCGGCGATGGCGATGACCGGGAGGAAGCGGATGAAGAGCAGGAAGTTCATCAGGAAAAATCCGAAGGTGCCGATGAATGTCCAGTTATCGACCCATGTCGCATCGAACACCCGCCAGGAGCCCGGCATGAAATGCCGCTCGAGGGTGGTCACGATGATTACATAGCGCTCATACCACATGCCTGCATTGACGAACATGGACACGATCATGACCCAGACGAGGCTGTTGCGCGCCTTCTTGAACCAGAAGATTTGAGGTGCGATGACGTTGCAGAAGAACATCGCGTAATAATACCAGACTGAAGGGCCGTGAAGCGCGCGCAACTGGAAGGCCTGACCTTCGTAGGGATTGGCGCTGAAGTAAGCCATGAACAGCTCCATGCAGTAGGCGTAGCCGACAATCGTTCCTGTCAGCAGGATGATCTTGGCCATGTTGTCGATGTGCTTCATCGTGATCAGATCCTGCAGCCCGTAGATGGAACGGGCCGGGATCATGAGCGTAAGCACCATGGCAAAACCGCCGAAGATCGCGCCCGCCACGAAGTAGGGCGGGAAGATTGTGGTGTGCCAGCCGGGCACGATGGAGGTGGCAAAGTCGAAGGACACGACCGAGTGCACGGACAGCACCAGCGGTGTACTCAGTGCGGCGAGAAGAAGATACGCCATCTCATAGTGGTTCCACTGGCGGTTGCCGCCGCGCCAGCCAAGGGCGAAGATGCCGTAGAGCGCCTTCTTGATGCCACTCTTGCAGCGGTCGCGCAGCGTCGCCAGATCCGGCAGGAGGCCGAGATACCAGAACAGAACTGAAACCGTGAAATAGGTCGAGACCGCGAACACGTCCCAGAGCAGCGGTGACTTGAAGTTCTGCCAGATGGCATTGGCATTCGGAACCGGGGCCAGGAACCAGACCATCCACACGCGACCGACGTGAAACGCCGGAAACAAGCCGGCGCACATGACCGCGAAAAGTGTCATGGCTTCCGAAGCGCGGTTGATCGAGGTGCGCCACTTCTGGCGGGTGAGAAACAGCACCGCCGAGATCAGCGTCCCGGCGTGGCCGATGCCGATCCAGAACACGAAGTTCGTGATGTCCCAGGCCCACGAGGTGGGCTGCTTTTGACCCCACACGCCGACGCCGGTCGAAACCAGATAGACAAAGCAGGCGGCCATGACCAGGAACAAGGCCACTGAAGGGACGAACAAGATCCACCAGATCATCGGCTGGCGGTTTTCCACGATCCCGCAGACGCGGTTCGTGATCCACGAATAACTGTGTTTGTTCAACACCAGCGGCTCGCGCTCGAGTATGCGCGGAGGGCCGGAGACAGGGGCTGTAGCGGTGGTCGCCATAGATAAGATAATTAAAAGCCGTTGATGCTGGCTTCGCCGGTCTTCGGGTTGCGTTTGTCCGGCATCAGCGGGTTCACATTGCGGATGCGGGCGAGATAGCTGGTGCGCGGGAGGGTGCCGAGGTATTGGAGCACGTCGTAGTTGCGCGGATTATTCTTCCACTCGTTCACAGTGCTCTTCTCATTGGCGAGATCGCCAAACACGATGGCCTCCGCCGGGCAACTCGCCTGGCACGCGGTCTTGACCGCGTCCGTCGGAATGCGCAACTGGCCGGCGTCGTCCCGCGCGATGCGGCGCTGGCTGATCTTGGCCGACTCGATGCGCTGCACGCAGTAGGTGCACTTCTCGATCACGCCACGCATGCGAACGGTGACGTTCGGATTTTTCTGAAGCTTGGTCACCTCAACCTGAGTGCGCTCGCCAAGCGGACCTGCGTAAAGGTTGTTGGTCTCAATGCCCGCGACCTTGGTGGTGATCAAAGGATTGCGCTTGTTGTAGTCGAACCAGTTGAAACGGCGTGCGGTGTAGGGGCAGTTGTTCGCGCAATAGCGGGTGCCGATGCAGCGGTTGTAAGCCATGGCGTTGAGGCCGTCCTCAGTGTGCACCGTGGCGTTGACCGGGCAGACCGTTTCGCAAGGGGCGGATTCGCAGTGCTGACAGGCGACCGGCTGGCTCACCATCTCGGGATTGTCGAGTTCATCCAGCGTCGGATTGCGATCCAAGCCATCAGGAGTTGAGAAGTAACGATCCATGCGGATCCAGTGCATGACGCGGCCTTTGGCGACCTGGTCCTTGCCGACGATCGGGATGTTGTTCTCGCTCTGACACGCCACGACGCAAGCGGAGCAGCCGATGCATTTACTGAGATCGATGACCATGCCCCACTGGTGCTCGTGCACATAGTCAAAGCCATTGCCATACACGTTGTAATCCTTGCGCGTGGGAATGTTGCTGCCGATGCGGCCCTGATAAAGGGATATGTTTGGCGGGGCGTGGGCGTCCATCCCTTCGTGCGCAGCAAAGTGCTCGTCCTTCTCAAAGCGCTCCTTCGTGGCCTCGCGCACCTGCGCGCGGCCTTCCATCGTGTAATTATCCTGGGTGATGGCCAGCTCGTGGGAGCCCCCTTCCGGGGTCACGCTGGCGCCGGTGAGGATGAACTCACGGTTGGCACCCGCCAGCGGATAGGCGTTTTTGCCGCGCTTGTCACCCACTACGCTCGATGACTTCTGACCGTAGCCCAAGGGAATCGTGACTGAATTCGCCGCATGACCGGGGGCGGAAATGGCGGGAATGACCAGGGATTTACCGCCGACCTCCACCTTGATCTGATCGCCGTCCTTCTTCAAGTTGAGGGCCGCGAAGGTGCGCGGACTGAGCCACGCCGCGTTGTCCCAGGTGAGCTTGGTGATGGGATCGGGCGCTTCCTGAAGCCAGGGGTTGTTCGTGTAGCGGCCATCATACAAACTGGCGTCGGCAGTCAGGACGATCTCGAGGGCACCGGCGGTGGGCATCACGGGTTTCGGAGCCTTGGCAGTAAGTCCAACCAGCGCGCCGCTCTTAAACGTCACCGCTGCTGCGGGATACGCCGTGCCGGGCAGGAAGCCATCGCGCAAGGTGTTGCTCCACTTCTCTTCGTTCGCTCCACCAGCAATTTTTGCGAACGTGGCCTTCACTGCCTCTGCGGCAGGATCCGTTTCTGGAGCGGCAGGGGCAGCAGCAGGATCCGCTTTCACCGGTGGAGCAAAAGTTTTGCGACCCAGCAGAACCAGCAGGAGCTCGTTCGCCGAGATGCCATTGAACAGTGGCGCGATCATCGGCTGCACCACGGAATAGCAACCGTCCGCACAGCGCACGTCATCCCATGATTCCAGATAATGAGCCTGCGGAAGCGCCCACTGCGAAAGCTGCGTGGTGGCCTTGGGCCGGTCGGTCAGATGCGTCAAAATCGGGCGCGCAGCCGGCTCGAGCTTCTTGAAACAATCCAGAAATTCACCGCCATCATAGGCAGGATCGCTCTCGGCCAGAACCAGCACATGACGGGTTATTTTGGACTCGATGTCCGACTTGAGTTCATGGATGTCGGCAGTCTTGTATCCCAGATCGACTTTCACAGTCTCGATCGTCGTGCCAAAGGCACCGAGGGCATTGTTGATTCCAAGCACCAGCGCCTGCACCGCCTCGCCATGACGCGGACCGGCGAGCACCAGTGACTTGCCCTTGTTCTCGAACAAATCCTTGGCGGCAGGAACAATCCATGCGCGAAGATCCGCACTGGCACCCGCAGTGAGAGCGGCGGAAGCTTTTTGCAGCGCAAGATCACCCACCAGCTTGCCGATCTCCTCCGCGAGCACCGCGGTCGCCACAGGAATCTCGGAAGCGGTGATCGGCAGGCGATGATCGGAAATACCGCCGGTGAGCGTGTAGCGGTTCTCGAGAATGTAGAGACGGTTCATCGCGTCGTCCGCCTGCTTCGGCGCGCGGCGCTTCATGAAATCGCGCACCGCTGTCTCGGACGGCGTGTCCAGTCCGACGAAGTCGCAGTCGAGCGAGAAAACGCGGTCAGCCTTGGTGAAATTAGGCAGCAGCTTCACGCCGTCACCCAGCAGCGCCTTAACGGCCGCATCGAAGCCGCGCTTGTGCAGCGGTTCGTATTCAAAAATTTTCGCCTTGGGATATTCCTTCGCGAAATCCGCCAGCAAATTGGCGCGAGTCGCTGAGGAACTGGGATTCAAGAGGAGTGCGACACCTGTGCCGCCGTCCTTCTTCCAATCACCCACCCAATTGTTGACAGCCGCTTGAAATTCCGTCCACGGCAACTCCTTGCCCTTGCGAGCCGGCCGCTTGGCGCGCTCGGGCGCGTAAAGATCGAGGATCGAGGCCTGCGCGAAAATATCGAGGCCAGCCCCGGAGGGATGCAGCGGATTGCCCTGGAGATGCGTCGGACGTCCTTCATGCGAAACAACGACCATCGGGGAAGCGCCCCACGGACGCGGCATCGCAGTTGCATAGAGTAATGACTTGCCGGGGATGACCCACTCCACGTGTTTCGTGAAGGGAACGATCTTTGCCAGCGGACGACGGCAACTCGTCAAGGTGAGCCCGGCCAGTGCGGCGGCTCCGCCCATCATTTTAACGAAATCTCGGCGGGACGTCTCGCGCTCCTCGTCCGACATGGTCGAAAGCGCGGGATCAAATTCCCGACCAACTTTTTCCGCGAACTCCGGTGTGTTGGAGTATTCGCCGAGGCTGCGCCAGTAACGACGGCCGCTGTTGGGTTCCTCGGGATGATGCCAGACACGTTTCATGGATGAATTCAGCGAAATGGGTTAGCGATGGCAGGTGGTGCACGACTCCGACGGTGCAATGCGCCAGTGGTCCTTGATTTGGAGACCCACTTCCTCTTGCGTGACATTGACGCCGTATTGTTTCGTCGCCCGGGCGACCGACTCCTCGAGCTGTGCACCCTTAAATCCGAGCTTCGCGTAAAACGCCGTCCGGTCGAGATCACCGGGTTTGTAAGTCAGGTTGGTAATCTGCTCGAGCGGCCGCAATTTCTTCTCCGGCGCGCGGTGGCAGTCCAGACACCAGCTCATGCTCTGCGGTTCAGCGTGCCGGACGACTTCCATCTCATTGACCTGGCCGTGGCAGCTCTGGCAGGAAACCCCGCGGTTCACATGGGCGCTGTGGTTGAAATAAACGTAATCGGGCGCCTTGTGAACCTTGGTCCACTGAATGGTCACGCCAGTCTTCTCGGCCTCGCGCACCATGGCCAGCTTCTCGCTGTCCTTTTTGATCTGGCCGCGATCCGGTCCGTGGCAGTTGTAACAGGTCTGGTTGGTCGGCACGTTTGCGTGCGCGGAAACCTCGACAAAGGAATGACAAATCCGGCAGTCCAGACCGACTTCACCCACGTGAATTTTATGCGAGAAAGGCACGGGCTGCGTCGGCTCGTAGCCCACCTTGGTGTATTTCGGCGTGAAATAATATGTCAGTCCCACCGTGGTTCCGGCACCGATCATGACCACCGCAATGGCGATCTGCAGAGGCAGCCAGTTAGTCCAGCGAGGAAAGAAATTGCCCATAATTGAGTTGTGACGCGATCCTTGTGAAATTTTTCACAAGGGAATTGATCATAGATTCCGCGCGCTGGATTGCAAGAAATGAAATAAAGATTTTTGAACTTTTTTGAGCGCACCCTGTCGCGTGATCGCAATGGCAGAAGAGCCACTGGCTGTGATTACTTGTTTGGACTGCGGCAGCCTGCCCTGAGCTTTACCCATAACTTTTTCGTGAGCCGAAGCGACGCCAAGCCTCTGTGATGGCGTTGAGTTTGTGCAGGCCTTGCCAGAGGACTTGGGCGCCTGGGTGTCCA
>VFKE01000160.1 GCA_009885695.1 Verrucomicrobiota bacterium
AAGAGCTGAAAGGGGACCTCTCCATCCGGCCCATCCACCATCAACTTGAGCACCGCATCGAGTCGCACATCTTCATCTCCTTCCTCGCGTATTGCCTGCAAATCACCCTCAAAGCGAGGCTCAGACAAACCGCCGCCGGACTGACACCGCGAGCCGTGCTGGAGAAGTTCGCCACCGTGCAAATGCTCGACGTGCATCTGCCCACCACCGACGGACGCGAGATCATCATGGCCCGCTACACGCAGCCGGAGAAAGACCTGCAACTGCTGCTCGACCAGTTGAAGCTCAGCCTCCCGGAGCAACCACCGCCCAAGATTACCACGTCACCGAACCCATGAATCGGATCGCCGTGTAGTGCAGACCTTTTGAGCCTGATGTCGCAAAATCAAGCCTTCCAGCCTCATCAACCCCCTCAGTCCGCTAAGTCGGGCTAGTTCTCGATGCCGATTGAGGCAGGGCCACCCGGCTGACCGGAGCCCAAAACACCGCTGCCAAAAAAATCTAGGCACAACGGACAGGAGTGTTATGCTCCGCACGTTGAAACTGCGCCATGAAACCCGGCACAACCCACCACCACCGCGACGAATCAGGCTCGAAAAGCCCCATGGCCGAGATGATTCGTCATTTTTCCACCCCTCACTACCGGGCTCCGATGCACGTCCGGGGCGGGTGCGGTGCGTGGGGGGAGGAAGCAAATCCATAGCAGTATGAAGTTGCTCACTCTCTTATTGTTCGTCGCCAAATCTCTTCTCGCAGCTGATCCGGCTTCTATCGCCAAACACGAATTGCCATCACTCGTCTTACTTTATCAAGAGCTGCATGCAAATCCGGAACTCTCGATGCATGAGAGTGAAACGGCGGCCATCATCGCCAAAGAGTTGCGTGCCACTGGTTTGGAGGTCACGGAGAAGGTGGGTGGCAATGGGATCGTGGGTGTGCTCAAGAATGGTGACGGTCCGGTGATCCTGGTGCGGACGGATTTGGATGCGCTGCCAGTGAAGGAGCAAACCGGAGCACCTTACGCGAGCACGAAAGTCGTGAAGGATGATCTCGGGCGTGAGGTGAATGTCATGCATGCTTGCGGTCATGATATTCACATGGCGAGCTTCGTTGGCACGGCGCGGGCTTTGAGCCAACTGCGTGATCAATGGAAAGGCACGGTGGTGATGATCGGTCAACCTGCCGAGGAGCGTGTGATCGGGGCCCGGCTGATGCTGCGAGCGGGGTTGTTCTCCAAATTTCCAAAGCCAGACAAGGCCATCGCACTGCATTGTTCGTCCGACATGGCCCATGGCACCGTCGGCATCGTCGAAGGTTATGCGTTGGCGAATGTAGATACGGTCGAAGTTGTCGTGAAAGGTGTCGGCGGTCACGGCTCCATGCCGCACCTCGCCAAAGACCCGATCGTTCTGGCTGCGCAAATCGTGCTCGCTTTGCAGACCATCGTCAGCCGCGAGGTGAAGCCCGGTGATCCGGCTGTGGTCACGGTTGGCAGCATCCACGGCGGGACGAAGAGCAACATCATCTCCGATGAGGTGCGTCTGCAACTCACAGTGCGCAGCTATAAGACGGAGACGCGCCAGCACTTGATCGAATCCATCAAACGCATCGTCCAAGCGCAGGCTGAGTCCGCGAACATGCCTGCGGACAAGATGCCCAAGGTTATCGTCTCCGACGACCGTGCCAGCGCGCTCTACAACCAGCCAGCTCTGTGCGCCGAGGTGCGTCAGCTCATCGGTGCCGCCATTGGTAGCAACAATGTTCTCACTCGCGAGCCAGTGATGGGTGCCGAAGACTTCTCCGAATACGGCATGACCAAGGACAAAGTCCCGCTGTGCTTGTTCTGGCTCGGCACGCAGCCGCCGGGCGTTGTCGCCGAGGCGAAGGCTAAAGGAACCGCGCTGCCCTCACTGCACTCGCCGAATTTCAAACCGATCCCTGAACCCAGCATCGAGACGGGTGTGAAGGCGATGACTTCGGCGGTGATCGGACTGATGAAGAAGTAAGTTCGCATGAACGCATGAACGGGGGTGTGCAAAATCTTGACACGGTGGTTAAATGGGGTCGTCGTTAAATGGGGCGTAAATGGGGTGGGGCGTAAATGGGAGGCGTGGGGCGTAAATGGGGTCGCATCTCAATATCCAACATTTGTCGGGTTAAATGGGGTCGCATCTCGGTCTCGGTCGCAAACCGAACTCTGCGATCTCCAAGCTCACCCGCCAAACGCGACAGCTCGATGCCTGCTGCCTTGCCGAGCTCGATGTGCTCCTGGGTCACGCGCTG
>VFKE01000095.1 GCA_009885695.1 Verrucomicrobiota bacterium
CATCGCAATTCCGCAACAGCGACTCCAGCACAATGCGGATGGAAATGGGCAGCTTTGAGACTTTGCCGATGCCCTGCTTCTCAAGTTCAGGCAGGGAGAAAAATTTGCCGTCTTGGCCGGCACCAGTTTTGAAAGTTTGGAGTGTGTTGAGGAACATAATTTGATTCTAATTTGAAAGTGGGCCGTCAGCCTAGCGCGGCAGCGAGGCGCTTCAACCGCCAACGCACAAGAAAAATGCATGTAAATGAATATGAAGCCCACAAAGCGACGATGGGTTGACAATATGTGCGCAGAATAATGCGGGCCAACTCGCTTATGATTCGTCCATGAAACCTCAACCCAAACACTCCCAAATCTTGTGCGCAGTCGCTCTTGTTGCCTGCGCTTCCCTTGCTCCAGCCAGTGCCGGCACGCCGGCGCTCTCCGCCAAGTCCCCGGCACCCACCATCACTGACGCCATCGACTGGAAGGTGGACACCATCTCCCCGGTCACTAACCCGATCTTCTTCGAAGACCCGGTCATCCGGACGGAAATCCGCCCGATCTTCGCCTACCACCGGATCAGCAAAGATTTCATCACCCAGGGCGGCGATGCAGAACTTTACGCGCTCCAGATCCGCTACGCGGTCACCGACCGGCTCGCAATTATCGCCACTCAGGACGGCTACATGAACATCAACACCGGCACGGGCGCCAACCTAAGCGGGTGGATGGACGTCGCCTTGGGCGTCAAGTACGCCCTGATCGATGACAAAGAACATCACTTCATCTTCACACCCGGTTTGACCTTCTCGATCCCGATTGGCAGCAATGAAATCTTCCAGGGCCGCGGCTCAGGTGAATGGAACATTTTCGCCTCGGCGGAAAAAGGCTGGGACAAATTCCACCTTATCGGCAACCTCGGCCTGCGCATTCCCAATGACACGAATGAACAAAGCACGAGCTTGCATTACAGCGTGCATGCCAACTACCACGTCTGCCAATGGTTCATTCCTTTTGTGGAAGCGAACGGATGGACGGTGCTCTCAAACGGCAATAATCTCCCGCTCAACAGCGAGGGCTACGATGTGTTCAATTTCGGTTCCTCGAACGCCGGCAACGTGACCCAGATGACCATCGGAGGAGGCTTCCGTTCCCGCCTCGCGAAGAATCTGGATCTCGGCGTTGCCTACGAAAAGGCAGTGCTCGATCCCAACGGCGTGACCGATGATCGCTTCACATTCGACGTCTGCATCCGCTTCTAGTTTCTCCAGGTTGGTGAGTGTGTGCCAGCTTCCGTTGGCCGCCCGGCGCGGCAAGTGCGGAAGCTGGCATTTTTTGCCGGGTATTCTGTCTGACCACGCCCGCCCTGCACAAAACAAAATTCAGTCATGATCAGATCACAACCAGCGCCCGCTCATCCGCGTCCAAGACCCGCCACTGTCCGGGGGCAAGTTTCATATCAAGCAGCGCCAGCTTTCCAATCATGACCCGAATCAATCGCAGCGTGGGATATCCCACGGCGGCGGTCATGCGCCGCACCTGACGGTTTTTCCCTTCGACGAGCGTGAGTTCGATCCACGATGTCGGGATCGATTTGCGTTCGCGAACGGGGGGCACGCGCGGAGGATGATCCGGCGAAGGCTCCAGCAATCTCGCTCCACAGGGCAGCGTGGTGAAGTCCGGCAGTTTCACGCCCCGGCGCAATTTTTCCAAAGCCGCCTCATCCGGAATTCCTTCCACCTGCGCATGATAAACGCGACGGTGTCCTTGTTTGGGTTGCAACAGGCGCGCGTTCCAGTCCGGTTCATCGCTCAACAGCAGCAAGCCTTCTGAATCTGAATCCAGGCGTCCGATGGCATAGACATTCTTCGGAAATCCGAACTCCGCCAGTGTGCGGTGCGACTCGTGTTCCTTGGTGAACTGCGAGAGCACGCCGAAGGGCTTTTTGAAGGCGAGGAGCATGAAGGTATCATGTGTCTCGCGCACACCCGTCAGGGCACTTGCGCGAACTTCCTCAGAAAATCAAATGGCGAGATGGCAGGCACAGCGCTCTTGGTGAAATCCAGAATGTTGCGCGTTACGATCCAGTCAGCCCCACAGGCTTCTGCCGCAGCCGCCTGAAGTGCGTCTTCAAAATCATTAAAACCAAGTGTCCGCGCATGACGGGCCTGGGTATCCGTGCAATCCACCACACGCACCCAGCCCAGAATCTTGTCCACTTCCAAAAGAGCCTCCTCCTCGCTGCGTCCGCGTTTGAGCAAGTAGTAGGCTGTGGCCAAGCCATGCCATGCGATGAACATTTCGGCTCCAAGCGCTTCGCAGTGCAAGATCACTTTCCCGCTGTCCGCCACAAAGGGATCGCGGTTCAGCAGCACATCGAGCAGAATGTTTGTGTCAAAGAAGACTCGCATCTCTCCTCACGGGTTCAGGCCATGCTTGGCGGCATAGTAATCCATCCGCATGTCGTCCGCCGATCTGCCATCCGACTGCCGCACGCTGCCCCGCGCACTGTGCAACCAAGCACTGGCCTTGCCAGGGACGGTCACAGGCGCACGCGCCAGTCGAGACTGGAGCCACAGCAGCAGGTTTTTCTGCTGCACTGGCGGCAGCACCTCCACCGCTTTTTCAATCTCAACCAGTGTGCTCATGACGGAAAACTGCCACGATCCGCGTCCAATTGCAAGAGTCCCTGCTCCCCAGTTAAAAATCACCGGCCACCGCGCGGAATCTCATGCCGTACCACACATGCATGAGGACAGCCACTATATGTCGTGGGATCAATCTCCGTGGGCGGATCACGATACGTCAACGGCTGGAATCCTTTGCCTTAAGATTGTATAAAATGGATCCAGCGGCGGCGCCGAGAGCTGATGTAATGGCGGCGGTAAGCATGATTGTATTTATGATTTTCTCGCCGTCCTCAGTAAAGGCTCCTCCACCAGAAATCGCCTTTAAACTCTCGCCGATGTAGTCTGGAAGGGGGGTTGCCATCCGAAGCAAGCCTGGTTGAAACCAGTAACTCAAGATATATCCGGCGAAAAAGCCGATAGTTGCGCCTACGGTGATGTGAAAGGGACGAGGATCCAGTCTCTTCGCGCACTGCCAAATCCACCACACTGGATTGATAAAGAGCACGAGGAGCAGCGTCTTGTGGAAGTTAAAATTGAGGTTCATCATCTCCGTCACCGTGCTGTGAAAGGCAAACAGCGCCAGGCCGAATAACAGCGCCAGACGCCGGTTTAACAGACCGAGGAAAGCAAACAGCTCCAGCGGAAGCGCCACGCCGATAAACAGCGTGGCCATCCAGGGATGATCAATGATGGACTGGGCCAGCCATTGCACATCATTGCCCGGGCCGGTGTCGCCATATTTTGCCATGCCGCTCGATTTGACGATCTGGAGTCCGAAATAATGGGTATCGCGGAACCAGAGGCCGCCGCTCTCCACCAGCTTGCTGATCGCCGAAACCACATAAGTGGACATGACAGCCTGACGGGTCCAGTCCGCAGCGAGCTGGTAACCAGTCTGACTGTCTGGCTGGAGACTTTTCCGCCGCCATCCGGTGGCGCACCACAACGCGGCCAGCCATTGCACCAGCAGGGTCAGCGTAATGATTTGGTTGGTGTGGTTGATCGCGCCTTGTGAATTCAGAAGAGTGCCCATCGTAAAGCTCAGGACCAGCGGCAGCAGCAGCGTGAAGGGCACAGCCAGATTGAAAACATAGAGCAGCAGGCACACACCACTGAGCGGCGAGAGCACCGCCATCAGCTTGGGATCGCTGCAAAAGGTGAGGTCAACCCAGGCCGCAATGCCATGCGGCCGGGGCTGGGTCGTAAAGGTCAGGTGGCTGGCCAGCGTCGGCCAGGCACACCAGGCGATGCCGGCACGGAATAGAATCGTCTCCCACCAGGCGTGTTTCATCGGCTCATAGGTGAACCATGACCGCAGGCATTCGAGCCAGCTTTTGCGGAGAACAGTTTGATTGGTATCCGTGGCCATCAGATTTCTCCCACCCGTTTGGTTTTTTGCACGATGCGGCCGTCATCAAGCGTGATGTCCACCTGGTTCAGGCGATAACCCTTGTGCTTGCGGATCTCGTCCTGATTCGGACTCGCATCCCGCAACTGACGGAGTATGGCGTCACC
Source organism: Verrucomicrobiota bacterium (assembly GCA_009885695.1). Classification (GTDB taxonomy): domain Bacteria; phylum Verrucomicrobiota; class Verrucomicrobiia; order Verrucomicrobiales; family Verrucomicrobiaceae; genus VFKE01. The sequence goes on from VFKE01000095.1 coordinate 4,128, forward strand.
GGCGGGCCGGCATTCGTCGCCGGACATCTCAACAATTCTCCTGGAATACTTGCCCCCCTGCTTCTTGGCCTCCTCCTTCAAGCGGACGACTTCAGCCTTCAAGAATGCGTCGTAACCTTTCTTCACCGCAGAAGGCCAGGTGCCGAAGGTCTGCCAGATCGCCACCGGCTTGTCGTTTTCGTCAGTGATATAAACATAGTAAGCCGTGGGCTCGAACGTCGAATACATCGGAAAATTCGAGAACGGATACCACTCGCCGCGCTGGGCTTTCACCTCGTGATTGCGTGTCAGCCAGGGCACGATAACGCCCGAAAAGATCACCAGCAACCAGAGAACCCGCATCGGGTTCCAGGCTATCCAAATCCATCGGCGCAACGTGTGCAGCATGGGAACGAGTAAGCGAGCGCAACGGGCAAGCCAACTGCAAACCTCGAGCAATAACTGCGGTGAACCGCGCGATTATTGCTTGGCGCCGATGCTGAGCAGCTCAACCTCGAAGATGAGCGCGGAGTTCGGTCCGATGTCTTTACCGGCGCCACGTTCGCCATAGGCAAGACTGGCGGGGATGGCGAGCTTCCACTTCGATCCCACCGGCATGAGCTGGAGGGCTTCCACCCAGCCGGGGATGACGCCATTGACGGGGAACGATGCAGGTTCGCCGCGATCGACGGAACTGTCGAAGACTTTGCCGTTCACGAGTGTGCCATGGTAGTGCACGGTAACGGTATCGGTTGCAGCGGGCATTTTGCCGGTGCCTTTTTTTAGGACTTCATATTGCAAGCCGCTCTTGGTGGTGGTGACTTCTTTGCGCTTGCCGTTGGCCGTGATGAATTTTTCGCCTTCTTCCTTGTTCATACCACCGGCTTCGGCCATCGCCTTCTGCTGCTTGGCGATCATCTGCTGGGAGAACTGGTTCATGGCCGTGCCCAGTTCCTGCTGGGTGAATTTGGCCTGGCCCTTCTCAAGTGTGGTTTTCAAGCCTTCAATGAAGGACTCAAGTTTGATCTCCACGGACTGTTCCTGAAAGTTACGCGCGACATCGGTGCCGATGAAATAGCTGACTTTATCGAGCAGGGTTGCGGGATCGAGTGGAGCCGGGGCCGCAGGCGCAGCGGTGTCAGGCTTGGTCTCCTGCGCGGGCAGAAGCATGGTGATGAATGACAAGGCGGCGGGGATGAGCAGGAGGGACTTTTTCATAAAGAGCGCGGATTGTAAGCTCCCTTCGAGCGCCGGTCAAAGAAAAGGTTCAAATCAGGAACGAAGCAGCCCCATGAAACCCTTCGGCAGATGCACTCCAGCCACGGCCAGGCCCACCATCGCCAGCGGCACGCCGGGGCGATAGGCCAGATAACGGCCCTGCCAGTCCGGCTGATATTTGTGTTTGAAGCGGAACAATTTTTTGTAGCCGTAAATCTGATCGAAGTTCTCGAACAGGAACTGGACGGCGCGCTCGCGGCGGCTTTCGATTTCACCCTCAATGGCATCCACGTTCGCCAGCGGCGCATTACCCAGACTAATTACGGTGACACCCTGCGCCTTGAAATGATCCAGCGCTTCAACAATGAGGAAGTCCATCACGTCGTGCGCCTCTTCCCGGCCGCGCATGAGGTCAAGGCAGCGCCCAGTGCCCTGCGCAAAAGGCAGCCAGGTCGCGAAGGTCTCGATGCGCCCCTCGGTGTTGCGCACGATGCTAACGCCATGCTCGCGGATGAAGTCGATGCTGAACGAACCCAGGTCAAAGGTCATCTCGCCGCCGTTCTTGCGCTTGAGCCATTCATTCGAAAGAAGCTGAAGTTGCGCCTCCAGGCCGTGGTCGGGCTGTGGTTGCGCGTCATACCATTGAAATGTGAGACCGTTTTTCCTCGCCTTGTTGCGCGCCGTGCGGAGGTTTTGGAATTTGCCGCCCTCGAGTTTGAATTCATTCACATCCAGCCGCGCGTCTTCACCGACTTTGAAGTTGGCGAAGCCTTCCTCCTCATAAAGCGGTCGGTTCGCAACATGCGAGCAATAGAACATCGGCTGCCAGTCCTGGAATTTGCAGAAGCGCGCGAACGCGTGAATCATCGTCGCGCGCGATTCCTCCGGGCAGATGGGATCGGCCAGCGCCACGGCGAACTTCCGCCACAAGGCATAGGCGATCACGCCTTGTCCATTGGCACCGAAAAAGTAGCGCTTATCCGGCAACAACGCGAAGTGATCCATGGGATCACGCCCGTGGTTTGCGATAATCTGCCGGACTTTCGCTCGATCTTCCTCCGTGGCCTCGGGATGACGCCGCTCCAGCACCGGCCGCAGCAACAGCGCGAGCACGATGAAGGCGATGAGCAGGCTGCCGCCGCGCAACGTGGCCAGGAACTGCCTCACGTCGCGGCCGCCATCGTTGTCGAACTGGGTTTTCTGGAGGAAAACCGCTGACATCGCGCCACTGGCGCATTCTTTCCAGGCCAGTTTCTCGCCGAAATTGCCTTTCTCACTGAACTGAACCAATCCGAAAGTGCCGTAGAGAAACAATGCCACCGCCAGCACAGCGCCCATTGCCAAGGCAAAACGCAGCGAGGGCGCATCCGAACGCGCGACGAATTCCTTCCGCCACCGCACCAGTGGCACGATCAAGATGACCGCCGCCAGCGCATGATGCCAGTCAAAGGCCCGGGAAAGATGCAGAACGGCCGTCACCGAAAGCATGACGAGGGAAAGAATCCACGCGACTCGCTTGTGTCTGGCCAATCCATGCGCCAGGCCCAATTGGCAGACGCCAGATATTAACAGAAGAATCCGGCTCTTTTCCGTCACACCGAAAGGAACCCATTGCTCCATCCAGCCGATGACGAATCCAGGCTTCTGAAAAATCGCCTCCAGTAAATCGATCAGTCCCATGACCCCCACCGCCAGCACCAGCACCCGTATCGAGTGTTGCCGCGAAAAGAGAAAGAACGTCGTCAGTCCGATGGAGATCGCCGCGATCGGCCACCATGGGGAAAGTCCAAAGGGTAACTCCCGTCCGAGCAACGTCTCCTTGATCTTCTCCGGTGCTTTCGTCTCGTCTCCCAGCAGCCAATCAATACCGTCATTGAGAATCTGCTGAAATCGGTCAGCCGGCCCGTCAAATCCATGGTTGGCACCTGGTATTTCATAAAGCGCCTTGGGCGACTTCAGCGTCTGAATCCAAGTATTCGAAGCCATGAAATCAGCGCCACCATGGAACTGCACCACGCGCAGGCCTGCCATTGCCTTGTTGAATTCCGAAAGATCAAATGTGCCCGGTCCCGCCGGCGTCTTGCCGATGAGATCGGACGGACGCAATCCATAACGCCCGCGCCGATCCGCGCCGAAGAGCATGATGCCCTTGAGTGATTTAGGCCGCGCCTTCCACGCCGCCGCCGGCATCGCCTGCACCGCGCCGGAACTCCAACCGCCGTAAATGACCGGCACGCTCGGATCTTCACAACGTTCCAGCGCCATCTCCGCCATGGCCGCCATGTCGCGCCCGATGTTTTCCGCGGTGAAATCACTGTCATCGGGTTTGTAGTCTCCGCTCTTGATCTCCCTGGAGATTCCCGTCGCATAGCGAATGTAATCCCAGCCCACCACGTAAACGCCCGCATCCCGCAGCCAGTGGCAGATGGCATCCTCCCACGGAGACCATCCGCCGTCCCCGGATCCGAAAATGAAAATCGCGCGCGGCGGCAGTTCGTCCGGCTCGTAAATCCGTAGCATGGCGTCGCCTCCATGGGAAAGCGCGAGCATGACATGCGGCAGCGGTCCGTCTTCATCCTCGGCGAAACTGCTGACCGGCAACGCGCCAAAAAGCAGGACAAACGCAAACCTGCACAAGGATGAGCAAGACGGGAAGCGTCGGGAGAAGAGCATGATCGGTCTTGTATTAGTCATTCGGCCGCGCTGCCGCAACCTTATTTCATATTGACGCCACCCCGCCCCTGCCCCACACTGCGCGCCCTTTTCAACCCACACCCAGACCGACATGCCCGCGAAAATCTACACCGACAAAGACGCCAGCCTCGAACCCCTCAAAGGCAAAACCTGCGCCGTCATCGGCTTCGGCTCCCAAGGCCACGCCCACGCGCTCAACCTCAAGGAAAGCGGCGTCAAAGTCATCATCGGTCTCTATCCCGGCTCCAAGTCGCGTCAGGTCGCCGAACAGCGCGGCTTCAAAGTCTATGACACCGCCGAAGCCGTGCAGAAAGCCGACGTCATCTTCGTCGCCCTGCCGGACACGAAACAACCCGCCGCCTATAAGAAAGACATCGCGCCCCATCTCACCAAGGGCAAGACCCTGCTCTTCAGCCACGGCTTCTCCATCCATTACAAAACCATCGTTCCCGCGAAAGACATCAATGTCATCCTCGTCGCCCCCAAGGGCCCCGGCCACATTGTGCGCCGCCAATACACCGAAGGCAAAGGCGTGCCGAGCCTGATCGCCATCTACCAGAACCCCGGCAAGGACGCGAAGAAGATCGCGCTCGCCTGGGCCAAAGGCATCGGCGGCACCCGCGCCGGCGTCCTCGAAACCAGCTTCAAGGAGGAAACCGAGACCGATCTCTTCGGCGAACAGACCGTCCTCTGCGGCGGCTGTACCGCGCTGGTGCAGGCAGGCTTTGAAACACTCGTCGAGGCGGGCTACTCGCCGGAGATGGCCTACTTCGAGTGTCTCCACGAACTGAAGCTGATCGTTGATCTGATGAACGAAGCTGGCATCGCCGGCATGAGATTCTCCATCTCGGAAACCGCCAAATGGGGCGACGTGCATGTCGGCCCGAAGATCATCGACAAGAGTGTGAAAGTCCGCATGAAGAAAGCGCTCAAGGACATTCAGAACGGCAAGTTCGCCAAGGAATGGGTCAAAGAATACGAAGGCGGCTACAAAAAATACAACGCCCTGCTCAAAGCCGGTGAAAAGCATCCGATCGAGAAGACCGGTGCCCGCCTCCGCAGCATGATGCCCTGGATCAAGAAGCGCGCCACTGGCGGCGCGCAAGCGAGCTACGAGTAACCGGATATTGGTTTTCTGGTTCCTCGTTGAACTGACAGAACGCGACGTGGCAACATGTCGCGTTTTTTTCTGACCAAGAACCGGGCAACCGATGTGGTGCTTCGTGGTTTCCCGGCCTCGATGTTCAGTCGGGAGCCATGACGCGTTTCGCAGCGTTTCGCAGCGGTAGATTGCCACGCGACAAGAGCGCTTCGTGAAGAGCCTGACGGCTTGCCGAAGATTTGGAGGACGTCCATCGCCGATATGGTCGCTGGCGGGTCATTTCAGCCAGTTCTCCACCTTAAAGCCGGGCACCCTGGCGAAGTCCCGCAGGTTTCGCGTCAGCAGCATGGCGTCGTGTGCGAGGCAGATGGAGGCAATCTTCAATCATCCCGCCATTTCACAAGATGGCCGCCTCTGCGACCGCTGGGGCACGCCCTATTTCGTTCATCCCACCGGCGGCAACGCATTCGATATCCGCTCCGCCGGTTCCGACAAAAACTGTTCACAACCGACAATGTGAACGCCATTCCGTGAAGCGGCAGAGTTGATGGACAAAAATCAGAGTGCTGCCTCTCTGACCGTAGCGAGGGCGTCTCGCCCCCGCTCATCCCCGGTGGATCGGGCTGAGATGTGAGGGCGAGACGTCCTGACTACGAAATCTCCACAGCGCACTTACATAAAGTGAATACACCAAGCAAATGTCATTCAACTCAGAGAACTTCACCTCGATTCATTGGCGCTCCACACAATCTCATGCTCCAGCATCGCATCACCATCGAAGGTAAACCTGCCGGAGAAATTCTCTGAACCAGTCAGCATCCGGTGCAGCCAATACTGGTCATCGGCCCACATTTTTTCGAAGGGAATTTCATCAATCGGAGTCCACAATGGGGCCGCCTCCTCGGTCTCCATGGCATCGCCATCGTGCCGTTCGGACATGAAAACGGCCACGTGCATCGCAAGTCCATCCACGAATTGAAACCATAACTCCCCGCGCTTCACGGCATCATGCGCCATCACGTCGAGTTCCTCCATCGTCTCGCGCACGGCGCACTCGTGTTCCGTTTCGCCGGGATCCAGCTTTCCGCCCGGACCGTTGATTTTACCCACGCCGAAACCGCGCTTCTTGCGGATCAAAAGCACGCGGTCACCATCGCACACGAACATCAGCGTCGCGCGAATCGTCGGCTGCCAGTTTTCCCAATTAACTCGCATACGCCTCCATCCCCTCGCAAGTGCACACCAAGTTGCGGTCTCCGTAAACGTTGTCGATCCGGCCGACCGGCGGCCAGTATTTGTCGGCCTTAACCCAGTCGAGCGGGAACGCCGCTTCCTCGCGCGTGTAAGGCCGGTCCCAGGTCTCGCGCAACAGATCCGCCGCCGTGTGCGGAGCGCGTTTCAATACGTTGTTGGCAGAATCCATCAGACCAGTCTCGATGGACTCGATCTCGCCGTGAATTTCAATCATGGCTTCAATGAAACGGTCGAGTTCATCTTTGCCCTCGCTCTCGGTGGGTTCGACCATCAGCGTGCCCACGACCGGCCAGCTCATGGTCGGTGCGTGAAAGCCGAAGTCCATGAGCCGCTTGGCCACGTCTTCGACGGTCACTTGTTTGAAATGACGGAGATCGAGGATGCACTCATGAGCGACGTGACCGTTGCGTCCGGTGTAGAGCACTGGGAAATAGGGGCCGAGTTTCCGCGCAACGTAGTTGGCATTCAAGATCGCGAATTGGGTGCTCTGCACCACATCGCGACCCATCATCGCCAGATACATCCATGAGATCGTGCAGATGCTGGCGCTGCCCCAGGGCGCGGAGCAGACCGTGCCGGCTTGGTGAGACGCATCAAACGTTCCATGTCCGGGCAGGAAGGGAACCAAATGCTGCGCGACGCCGATGGGCCCGACACCCGGCCCGCCGCCGCCGTGTGGGATGCAGAAAGTTTTATGCAGATTCAAATGACACACATCCGCGCCGATGAGTCCCGGCGAAGTGAGTCCAAGCTGCGCGTTCAGATTGGCCCCATCCATGTAAACCTGACCGCCGTGAGCGTGAATCATCGCGCAAATTTCCGCGATACCCTCTTCAAAGACACCGTGCGTGCTTGGGTAAGTCACCATGAGCGCGGCCAGATCAGCCGCGTGCTCCGCCGCCTTCGCCTGGAGATCATCGAACCGGATGTTGCCCTGTTCATCACACGCCACCGCGACCACCTTGAAGCCCGCCATCACCGCGCTCGCAGGATTGGTGCCGTGAGCAGAAACAGGAATGAGGCAGACATCGCGATGCTCCTCACCACGCGCGCGATGGTAATGACGGATGGCCAGCAAACCGGCATACTCGCCCTGTGACCCGGCATTGGGCTGGAGCGAGACGGCGGCGAAACCCGTGCACTCCGCGAGCCAGGCTTCCAATTCCGTGAACATCACGCGATAACCCGCGCTCTGGTCCGCCGGACAGAAGGGATGCAAAGCGTTCACTTCCGGCCAGCTCATGGGCATCATCTCCGCAGCGGCATTGAGCTTCATGGTGCAAGAACCAAGCGGAATCATCGAACGGTTCAACGCAATATCGCGCTGTTCCAGCCGCCGCAAGTAGCGCATCATCTCCGTCTCGGTGTGATGGCGATGGAAGACGGGATGCGTGAGAAATTCTGTAAGCCGGCCAAATTTCTGGTCAAAGGTGTTGCCGCCG
>VFKE01000042.1 GCA_009885695.1 Verrucomicrobiota bacterium
CATTGGGCATTGGTTTGGAAGTTATCAGGGAAGGCTGAAGCCAAAGGGAGAGAAGCCGAAGGATGAGGAGGTGTGATCACCCGCCTGAAGATGGCCACTACAGCCAGTGTACAATTTATATTATCTAATTTGTGGGTAAAGCTCAGAGCAGGGCTGCCGCAGTCCAAATTGCTGCTCCCCATCTCACGCCAGCATCACATTTACCCGTCACCATTGATTCGTACCCACCATGGATTGCCATTGAGATCCCTATTCTGAACAATAATAGAAATTGAAACCGAACCCGATCAGACAACAGAACACCGCCAAGCCAAAGGCGACACCGACTTTCGTTATTGGAATTCAGAGCGGCGGCAGACCGCCGCAATATAATTCATGCCTGTTAAAGTAAGCGCCATTCGGATCAGTTCTGGTGCACCAGCATTTTTGTGGGTTTTTCATGCTCATTCTCTGTCACTGAGTTGCGAGATTGAGTTTCCTGCCGCCAAAAAAACTCTCGCATACCGACGCGGCGGATGCGATGCTCCCCGCCGCTTCCGACCCATGCCTGACCCTGCCCCGACCGAAACGACTCCTTCCGCTGAAAAAGATTTTACCGGCGGCGGCATCTTTGCGCTTGCGGAAAAACCGTCGGGAACCATGGGCGACAAGGCGCTGGACCGGCGGCTGCGCGAACTGGCTGATGAATGGACGCCCGACGCCCGTTCGCGCGATCTGGTGGCGGGCTTGCTCATGACCAGCCTCAAAATTGGCAGCGACAGTACGGGCTTGGGCGACTTGAAGATGCTGCACCGGGCACTGCGGGAAATGCGCTATGCCAACAAGGTCTTCCATCCCTGGCGGCATGTGCGCAAGGTGACCGTGTTCGGATCGGCTCGCACTCATCCATCCGCACCAGAGTACGAGGCTGCGGAAAAATTCGCCCGTCTCATGGTGCGGGAAAACTTCATGGTCATCACCGGCGCTGGCGATGGCATCATGGGTGCCGCGCAACACGGGGCGGGAAGAGAAAACAGTTTCGGACTGAACATCAAGCTGCCCTTCGAACAGCAGGCGAACGACGCCATCCTGGGCGATTCCAAGCTCATCACCTTCAATTATTTCTTCACCCGAAAACTTTCCTTCGTGAAGGAAGCGGATGCTTTCGTGATGTTTCCCGGCGGCTTCGGCACACTGGATGAACTGTTCGAGGCCATGACGCTGATCCAGACTGGAAAAGCCAGCATCCTGCCCCTGGTACTGGTGGATGTGCCCGGTGGAAATTATTGGTCCACCTTTCTCGCCTTCATCCGCGAACACCTGCTGGCCCGTGGCCTGGTCACGGCGGACGATCTGCATCTGCTGTACCGCACGGAGAACATCGATGATGCGGTGCATCACATCACGACATTTTACAAAGTCTTCCACTCCTATCGCAACGTGCGCGAGAAAATGGTCTTTCGCATCAAGCGCAAGCTCACCTCGGTGGCAGTGGAGAAGCTCAACACGGAGTTTGCCGATCTCATCAAAGAGGGTCGCATCGTACAGAACAGCGCGCTGCCGGAGGAGTCGAACGAAGAGGGCATCTTCCATCTGCCGCGCCTGGTTGGCACCCTGAAGCGGCGCGAGTTCGGCCGGCTCCGCCAGTTCATCGATCACATCAACAATTCAGAACTCGTGCCTGCCAAACCCTGAGCAGGTTGCTTGGTTCTTGGTTTTCTGGTTCTTGGTTCCGATATTCAACACAGACGCAGCTACCCCGGCAAAACCAAGAACGAGGAACCAAAGAAATGCTCCCCCGTCGCTCTTCATTTTCCCAACGCAGCGTCGGCCCGCGCGAACGCCGCATCCCCGATGGCAGCGGCTCCTGGCCCCAGCCGTGGGTGCAGCTCAAATATTTTAATTTCCATCCGAACTTCTTCCCGAACATGATCGGTGCCGCGGATGCCGCTGCAGGCGATGTGGTGACGGTGATGGATCGCGATGGTCAGCCCTTCGGTCACGGTTTTTATAATCCTGATGCGCGCGTGCCTTTGCGCATCATCCAGCACGGAGCGGAGCCGCTTGCAGAAGATCATCTTGAAAAGATGCTCGTAAGCGCTGTTAAACTCCGCACGGAAACTTTGAGACTGCCGGAATCAACCGATGCTTTCCGTGTAGTGCACAGCGACGCCGACGGCATCCCGGGCCTGATGGTGGACAAGTTCGCCGACGTGCTTTCCGTGGAAATCACCACGCTCGCCGCCTGGCAGCGCATCGAATCCTGGCTTCCGCTGCTCCATGAGAAACTGGGCACGCAGCAAACGGTCTTAAGTTTTGACGAACGTGCGGCAGAAGCTGAACGCATCCCAACACGCAACATAGATGAAGTGCGGGCGCGGCTTTCATCCGAATGTGCCAGCGTACGCATTCAGGAAAATGGCGTGCGCTTTAACGTGAATTTCGAAAGCGGACACAAGACCGGATTCTTCTGCGATCAGCGCGACAGCCGCGCACAATTCGCCCGCTGGACCCGTGGCTTGAAGGTGTTGGATGTCTGCTGTTACACCGGTGGTTTTGCTGTTTCCGCCAAGGTTGGCGGCGCAGGTGAAGTTACCGGCGTCGATCTGGACGAGAAGGCCATCGAAGTGGCAAAGAAGAACGCCAACCTCAACATCCAGCGTGTCAGCTTCGTGCATGCCGATGCTTTCACCTGGATGCGTCAGATGCAGAAGAACGGCGAGACCTGGGAGGCTGTCGTGCTCGATCCGCCGAAACTCATCCACTCGCGCGACACCTTTGAAGAGGGTCGGGCGAAGTATCACGATCTAAACAAACTCGCGCTTTCGCTGGTGGCGCGCGGCGGATTGTTCGCCACGTTCTCCTGTTCGGGACTGATGTCCGTGGAGGAGTTCGAGGACATCGTCATCGGCCTGGCTCATCGCAACGGAGGGAAGCTGCAGATTCTCGACCGCACCGGTGCCGGACCGGATCATCCGGTGATGTCGCACTGTCCGGAGAGCCGCTACCTCAAGGCGTTGTGGGCACGGGTGTGGTAAACGTTGTGTGCGGGCAAGTAAAGTTGCAGGGGTGACGAGGCACCGGAGCGTTTTCATAGATACCGTGGCCATTACCACGCCAATATTTTCAAGTTGAGAAAGACATTTTGGAGCGAACGCGCCTTCGCGTGCCGCCCTTCGCGCCCCCGCAAAGGGCCAGACGCATACCCTTGATGTCACTTTGTCAGGAGACATTCGCAGGAAGTCCGCGAGGGCGCAGACTTCAACACGCGGGGCGCGTGCGCTCCAAGAACTCCAGAGCACACGGCAAATGATCGCGAATATATTTAAACCGCTCTAAAATGATCTTTATTGCCCTTCCCTAGAGAGATCATTGGAGAAGCGCTGATCAATCGCAAGCAGAAGCAACGCCTCCGTCGCTGATCCCATTGCAGCAAGCGGCTAGGGCGTCGCTTCTACTCTTTGTTCAGCGATTCCCTAACATTGGCTGCGCTTTTCATCCTGAGCTTCTCCGCCAGCCACTCCTGCGACACCTTGGTGCGCCGCCACAGCATGTTTGCGAGCATCAGTTTCCTCACGTCCGAGCCTTTTAACTCTTCGAGTTCACGCTGTTTCAGCCCTGCCGCTTTCAGTCCCTCTCTCAACCACGCCTCCGCCTGATTTACTCTGTGCTCGACCACTAGAGCGGTATAAATAATTTCGTAGCCGCGTTCGTGTTGCGCAGGCGCAGCTTCATATTGCCAGCCTCCGCGATAGAATCATATCTCTGAAAATATTCCGTATCATCACGTGAATTCTGTTCATGCTTCCGCGCCCGTGTCGCGCATAGTTTTTGACCTGCGCTGGCGATGGACATAGAATTCCAGCCCATGAGTCACAAGAAGGAAAGTGCGAACAAACATCCTGTCGGGGTCGCGTCATTCTGGCGGAAGACATTGCCTTTATTCCTCATCGGTCTGGCGGGTCTCCTGGTGTATGCCAACAGCTTTCAAGGGCCTTTTGTTTTTGACGATTGTGCGGCCATCAAGGGCAACCCGACAATCTTGCAACTGTCCCCCTTGGGACGGGTTCTGTTTCCGGAGAAAGGGGCCATGGCGAAGGGCGTCACCGTGGAAGGCCGGCCCCTGCTGAACCTGAGTTTTGCTCTCAACCATGCGGCGGGCGGGTTCGATGTGTGGGGTTATCATGCGGTGAATCTTTTGATTCATGTGCTCGCAGGGTTGACCCTTTATGGGATCGTGCGCCGGACACTGTTGCGGGTCGGGTCGTCGGGGTGTTTGGGTTCGGGGTCCGCGCAGTGGCTGGCGCTGGTGGTGGCACTGCTCTGGGTGGTGCATCCGCTGCAGACGGAATCGGTGACTTACATCGTGCAGCGCGCGGAATCGCTGGTGGGCTTGCTCTATTTGCTCACGCTGTATTGTTTCATTCGTGGAGTGGACGGGGCGCGCTGGTGGC
>VFKE01000147.1 GCA_009885695.1 Verrucomicrobiota bacterium
TGGGTGTCCCAGAAGTGCTCACCCATAAGGTGACAGATCGCACCCCATTCACTCAGCGCAGTATCAGGCTATTATTGAGTCTCGCTCAATAGGGCGACAAAAGTGTTGGGGGCTGCCAGCCCCCATAACGCGGGCCAAGCTGGCCCCGACACCCATGCTGCCGTCTGTCATCCAATTACGCGGGTCTCAATAGCTATCGACTATTCACTATCAGCTCCGTTTTTAGGCTAACCTCCCTGTTATCAGGTCTAGTCCACCAAGTCGGTCAATCCAAAAACAAGAAATTGGACAGGATTTACATGACGAACAGGATTCAGGGAAAGGTACTTACGATTAGAGCGCGCGCTCATCCAGCGGATGAATGTGAGTTTCTTCGTAAACCCATCCTGTTAATCTTGTTAATCCTGTCTTAAAACCCGCCCATTGCGCTTTCCAGTTAAATACAGCACTGGCCATGAATTGAGGTCGCTTTTCGAATGGACCACGACGCCATATTTGCGTTTGGTCAAATTCCTGAAAATGCGAAGATCCACGGAATCGCGGTGCAGGGAGCAACCGGCATCGTGAAGAACCCTGTCCGCGGCAGTTTGTGCCGGCTCCATCACAGAATTAGCGGCCGTGTTGAATAATAGTTTCTTGCTCATTTGCGCCCTGAACGCAGTCGCGCTTTCCTTGCGCCCCCAGAACGGTCCGTTCACCTCCGAGCGCTTCTCTACACTGAGCTTCCGATATTGCCTGACACTTGACTCTGGCAGCACGGGTCCTTTTCCCGGCGCGAATAATCGTGGTGTTCCTGGCACAACCTGGCGAATCTGTGTCATCCCCAGCAGAATATTACCCGAAACACAAACTTGAACGTTCGGTATCACTCCATGCCCGGTAATGCCTTCTATCGGGAGCTTCTGCGCGGAACCGCTGAGGTAAAGATTATTGAGAAACTGGAAACGAAAAATCTTGCCCACCGCGGCGCCGTTGCCTTTTTCTACGCCGCAGTTGTAGCGTGATCCACTGTATTGGTAATCAAAGATAATGTTGTTCACAGCCTCCATCTCCACGGGGTAGTCATCTTGCGCCCGCATGTCGTTGGCTTCAAACTGCGGGCCGCGCATGGCGAAGTGAGCAAAGAGACAGTGATGCACGCTTAATGTACTGGCGCTGGCATTGATCGGAAAGGCGTGGTTGTCGCCGTAGGGATGGAGATGCGGATTGCCCAGCGGCTCGCTAAGGATGCACCATTGGATCGTAACATCACGACAACGCACGATGCCGAAAATTTCATCACAGCTCCAAGAAAGCGAGCAATGATCGAACAGGATGCGCCGCGAGTCATTGAGCGAAACGCAATCGAGTCCTGCGGAATGTTTTGGACGGTCCGTGCCCTGCTCGCGACGTTGCCGCCGTGCAGGTTCCTCGCCCAGCCGGATGCGGACCTGGCGCACCACGATGTCGTGGGTATCCTCGAACATCAAACTGCCGCCGCGGATGCAAACGCCTCCAGTCGGCGCGTTCGAACCATCAATAGTAAGGAATGGTTCTCGCACCATGATGCTGTCCAGCAGCGTGATATTGCCGCTCACCGCAAACTTCACGATGCGCGGCCCTTTTTGTTTCAAGGCCCAACGGAGTGACCCTATGACTGGATGTTCCGGACTGTCATCTCGTCGCGTCACCGTGATCACACGGCCGTCGGAGCCGCCACGCGTGGGTGTCTCTCGTGATGCCATGGCGACCCCAATAAAATTCAGGGCGGCGAGGATAGCCGTAAGTTTTTGGAACGCGGACACACCGGTGAGTATCATATGCAATTTTCGCTTTGTTGCAGACATGCGTTGTTCTCCCGTTTCAAGGCATTCAGCCCTTGAACGGCATTCAGCAAGGGCTGAATGCCCTTGCTGCAATGAATTCCATTCTCCATGCGCCGCCTCACTCCCTTCCGAACAACAGTCGCAGGCTGTTGAGGCAGACCACCACCGTGCTGCCCTCGTGCGTGATGACACCGAGCGTCAACGGCACCAGGCCGAAGATGGCCGAGACCGCCATGATCGTGATCGCGCCAAGGGAGATTAACAGGTTCTGCTTGATAATGGCGCGCGCTTTCAAGCTGAGTTCGCGCGCGGTGAGCAACTTCTCGATCTTATCCTTCATGAGCACGACATCGCTCTGCTCCAGCGCGGCGTCGCTGCCGCGCGCGCCCATGGCCACGCTGACGTAGGCAGCGGCGAGGCTCGGCGCGTCGTTCACGCCATCGCCCACCATGGCTACCTTGCGGCCACGGTCGGTCAGTTCCTTGATGGTGGCCACCTTGTCCTCGGGCTTGAGCCCCGCGAAGACCGCGCTGAGTCCGAGTTCCTTCCCGATCTGTTCCGCAGCGGCACGGCGGTCGCCGGTGAGCATGATGGTCTCCACTCCCTCGGCCTTGAGCTTCTCGAGCACGCCCTTGCTGCCCGAGCGAATGGTGTCCTGCAGGAGAATGCGACCGACGAGACTTGCTTGCAGCACCCACACTTCCGTGAATCCGAGCGGGGCATCGGGAATCTTGCCCACCCACCCGGCGAACTCGCCCTGCTCCATGAGTTCCCTGCGACCGACATAAGTAACCTGTCCATCCACCGTGCCGCGCAATCCAGCGCCGGTGAGACTTTGAAATCCGGCCAACTCTCCGGGTGTAAAACCCTGAGCTTTACCATGCTTCACGATGGCGCGCGCGATGGGATGATTCGAGTTGGCTTCCATGGTGACGGCTATCCGCGCGACTTCGTCTTCGCGTCCCGGAGGAAAACTCTCGATGGCTTTCACGCGCATTTCACCTTCGGTCAGCGTGCCGGTTTTATCCATGCAGACGACATCGACTTCCGCGAGTTTTTCAATCGCTGCGCCGCCGCGAAAGAGGATGCCGTGCCGTGCACCCCAGGCGATGGCGGCGAGAATGGCGGATGGGATGCTGAGCGCCAGTGCACAGGGCGACATGACAACGAGCAATGTCATCGCGAGATAAAACGCGGACTTCTGCCCGGTAATGAAATTGTTTTGAAACGGTGCGATGCCGAGCGCGAGCCACCAGACGAAGAACATCACTGCGGTCAGGCCGAGCACGAGCCAAGTATAAGGCGTGCCGAATTTATCCGTGAAACGCTGGCTGGGCGCGCGGAGGTTTTGCGCATGTTGAATCAGTTGAATGATTTTTTGCAGCGCACTCTGCGACGCCAGCTTCTCCACGCGGACAGTCACCGCGCCCCAAAGGTTCAAGGTGCCGCTGAAAACTTCGGAGCCTTTTTGTTTGTCGATTGGCGCAGACTCGCCAGTGAGATTGGATTCATCGGCGGCGGTCTCGCCAGAATCAATCGAGCCATCCACTGCGAACAGTTCGTCCGGCCGCACTTGAAGCATGTCGCCGATGGCCAGCGAGGCCACCGCACGCGCCTCGACGCGACCGTCCGGCAGAATGACGCGCGCCATTTTCGGCGCGGCCTTGGTCAGCGCATTGATCTCTCGATGCGTGCGATGGAGAGCGTAGTGCTCCATCGCACCGCTGGCGGAAAAGAGGAAGAGCAGCAGCGCGCCCTCCTGCCAGGCCCCGATGGCCATCGCGCCGGCGGCCACCGCGAGCATGAGAAAGTGAATGTCGAGCTGGCCCTCGCGGATTTTTTCCCACGCATCCTTCGCCGCATCCCATCCGCCGAAGACGATGGAGACTATGAAGCAGCCGATCCACACAGTCGCGGGCAGTTGATTGAATGTCTCGATGATCCAGCCCGCGGCCAGCGCCACTCCGCAGATTGATGCCTGGATCGCAAGCATCTGCCATTCCTCACGGCTTTGCTTCTCAATCTCCTCCGGTTCCGGCCAGGCGAACTCGCGCCATTTCCAAAACGTGGGTGCCGTGGGGCAGCTCGGCTTTTCGATCAAGACATCCTTGCTGGGAAGCTGCCGCACTTGAAGTTGAAACGCCTCCGTCGTTTGCGCAGGATGCGCGGCGAGACTGCTGGTTCCAAATCGAGCATCAAGCGCCCGCAGCACGACATCCAGCCGCTTTTTCAATGCGTCGGCATTCACGATTCCCAGCGTGGCTACGGAAACCTTCCGTTGGTCGGGATTTAGCAAGATGGCCTCCACGCCGCGCTCTTCTGCTAGAAAACTGGCAAGTCCTTCCATCCAGCTCGTGGCATCGGCAGGTATGGAGGATTCGGGCAAGGGCATGGCGCGATGATTTAGTCGCATAAAAGCCAAGAAGCAAAAGGGCAGATGCAATGAAATGATCCGTCTCCCACCATGAAATGGACGCGATCGAACCTTTGCTGCCTGTCTGATTTGCGACTAGGCTGGCAGATGGATTCAACCGTGCCCAAGAACTCCCTGCTCGCCACCATGCCGGACGAACTGGCGGCCGCGCTGAAAGAACTGGGCGAAAAGCCGTTCCGTGCAAAACAGATTCTGGAATGGGTCTTCAAAAAACGCGCGGAGAGTTTTGACTTGATGCTAAACCTGTCCAAGCCGCTGCGCGCAGCGTTGGAAGAACGGTATGTTTTGCGAACCATGACCCTTGCGCGTGTCGAGGGCAGCGAGGACACCACGCGAAAGTTTCTCTTTAAGCTGAACGACGGTCGCTTCATCGAGACCGTCCTCATCCCCGCCTCTCCTGCTCTTTACGGCGAGCGTTCGGATCGCCGCACTCTCTGTGTTTCTTCTCAAGTGGGTTGCGCCTATGACTGCAAGTTTTGCGCGAGCGGTCTGGCCGGATTCACCCGCAACCTCACCGCGAGCGAGATTGTGGAGCAGATCGTGCAGGCTGAAAAGATCGCCGGTGCACGGGTGGACAACTTGGTCTTCATGGGCATGGGCGAGCCCCTTGCGAACTTGCCCAGCATGCTTAGGGCTATCGAGGTGTTGAACGCGGAGTGGGGCGTGGGAATTGGCGCGCGGCACATCACCGTGAGCACCAGCGGGCTCGCGCCGCAGATCCGCAAGCTCGCGGAGTTTCCGTTGCAAATCCGCCTGGCCATCTCCCTGCACGGTGCCAGCGACGAAGTCCGCAACTTGATCATGCCGGTGAATAAAAAGTGGCCGCTGCGCGAATTGTATCTCGCGCTTGAGGAATGGGTCGCGCGCAAGAAGCAGCATCTCACCTTCGAGTTCATCCTCATCGAGGGCGTGAACGACAGCCTGGAGCAGGCGCGGTTGCTTGGGCGCCTGGCTCGCACGCTCAACGCCAAGGTGAATTTGATTCCCTACAACACCGTCGAGGGACTCCAATGGACGCGGCCCGATGAGAGACAACAAGATGCGTTTCGCGACGAGGTGGCGCTCTGCGGCGTGGCGGTCACATTGCGCCGCGAGAAGGGGCACGACATTGCGGCCGCGTGCGGTCAGCTTCGTTTGAAACAGGAAACTGAACTTGGGATCATCGAAGTGCCGATCAGCGTGATTGAGGTAGGGGCGGCGCATTGAGTTGCGCCGCCCCTCCCGCCGAACCGGACAGGCGGTTCTCCCGCGTCCTTGGCCTCCTGCTCTTTTGCACAGGCTGTTGCGCAGCCCCCCTCGTATCCATTGATCCACAGCGCTGAGCGCTCCTGCACTCGCATGCTAGAGCCGAACGCAGTGAGACAGCCAGCCTGATTCATTTCAAAATGATGCTGGCGATTTGAGCGGGTTAACCTAAAAACGGAGCTGACAGTGATTAGTCGACTAGAGCGGGTTAAATAATTTCGTAGCCGCGTTCGTAAGAACGCGGGAAATATGGAAGCTCTCCCCGCCGCCGCGAAACGAAAACGCGGGAAATAGGCATGCTTCGTTGACTGCCGTGGCTTCTTCCCGCACTCTTACGAGATGCGGCTACGTCATTTTAAAAGTGTCTGGGACAGATGCGATGTAGGAGCACCCGAAAGGCGAGCGGGAGGGGCGGTGGGAGCGAGTCAATCCATGACCCAGATGCGCTGCGCTTTGCCGTATTACTCTTCGATCCTGCCTAGCAGCCTGTTGAAAAACGAGGTAACACGGGGTTCGCTTCGCGGCTGCGCTCCAGTCTGTGAGGTTGATCAGGCCTCTGGCCTGATGCGTAGGAGAAACAACAGGCTAGTGCGCAGCCGCGAAGCGAACCCTGTCGCACACTCAGCCAGGATGGCCGAGTTACTTTTTCATCAGGCTGCCCAGGGTGACCCTTATGCCGGCGCAATACATCATAAAGCATCAATAAGAATACATATTTGATGCAATATGAATCTTCCATCGGGTTACTCAATCATTCCGCGCAGCATGGGCACCATCTGGAGATATAGGCTCTGTCCACCGAGGCGGCTGAGTTGCTCGCTGATCACCGCCGAGTCCGTCACAAGATCGGCGGGCAGCATCTGGTCGTGACGATGGCCGCCAATTTGAACACGGGTGCAAACGTAAGCGGCTCCGCAGTCGCGTGACACGGTGAGTGCCGCGTTTGCCGAGCGCAGTTCGATGCGCTGCAGCGCCTCACCCTCGCCGCATTCACGCAGACTCACGCTGATTGCCGTGCCTTCGGGTGTCACGAGTTTGATGCCGACGGACGGCTCCTGTTTGCATTTCAAGCGCACGCCGATCCATGCGGCGATAAGAAGGCCGGCAATCCGGTGGCCGCTGGAATGCGTGATTTCAACAAATTGCAAATGACGCAGTTCCTCCAGTGCTGTGGCATTGGAGAAACACGAGGCCAGCGCGGTGCGGAACAAATGGGAGCGCAGCCAGCTCAGATCATAGACGGTGAAGCGCGCCGTGCTCTGGCCCAGCGCATTCTCAAGAACGGCAAAGTTATGTGCGGAGTTTTTCCAGTTGGAGCTGTCAATGAACAACATGTCCATCACGCTGTAGAACCGTTCGGAAAAGTTTGCGCTGAGATCGCCCTGCCACCAGCAAATCAGTGGCAAGTCGGAATCGAGATGCGCGAAGACGATGTTGCGCACCTGATTCATGGTGCCGCCTTCCAGCACGAATGATATCTGCTCGCTGCACACTGATTTATGCCCGTCATGTAGCTGGCAATGGGCCGTGATCCATGCGCGGGCCTGCGGCTCTCCACCTGGCAGCGCCAGCAACAACATTCCGCGGCAGGCGTGTTCACTGGTGATTTCTTCGAGCAACCGGGTGTTCGGTGCGATCGAGGCCGGGTCCTCGCTGTAGATGGCAAAATTCATCAGTGACGCCCGGGTGCGGACTTCATCCTGACCCCAGAGCTCCTTCAACGACTTGTCCACAAGCCCCAGCGGAACTTCCTGGCCAAGAATGGCGAGTGAATCTTCGAGAGTGGCGCTCATGTTGGTGGTTCGATCGAAATTACAGCCTGCGCCAAACGCGTCCGTCGGCAGCGAGCAGGTCGTCCGCATCCTTCGGGCCCCAGGAGCCGGCGGGATATTCACCCATCGGCGGTTGCGAATTTTCGTTATGCCAGGCGTGCTCGATTTCATCGATGAACGACCATGAGTTCTCGACTTCGTCGCGCCGCGCAAACAATGTGGCGTCGCCGGCCATCGCATCGAGCAGTAAACGCTCGTAGGCCTCCGGGCTGGCCTTGCCAAAACTGGTGCTGTAACGGAAGTCCATCTTCACGGGCTGAAGCAGCAACTGCACTCCCGGCAGCTTCGAGAGCATTCGCAACGAAATGCCTTCATCCGGCTGGATGCGAATCACGAGAACATTGCGCGTGCCGCGTTGCAACGTGGTGGGGAAAGGGGCCTGCGGCGGATATTTGAAGTGCACGGAAATCTCCGTGGCCTTCTTCGGCAGTTGCTTGCCCACCCGCATGTAAAACGGCACACCCTGCCAGCGCCAGGTGTTCACGAACAATCGCAGTGCGACGTAGCACTCGGTCATGCTTTTTGGATTCACCCGGTCCTCTTGCCGGTAGCCAACTCGCTCCACGCCATCGACACTGCCGGCAATGTATTGCGCGCGAACAATATTTTTTGAGACTTCCTCAACGCCCTGATAGCGACGTAGCGCACGGATGACCTTGACCTTTTCATCGCGCACGGAGTCGGCGCTCAAGTCCGTGGGCGGCTCCATCGCCACCAGACTAAGCAACTGAAACAAGTGATTCTGCACCATGTCGCGCAGCGCGCCTGCGGTGTCGTAGTAACCGCCACGACCACCCTCCATGCCTAGGTTTTCCGCGCAGGTGATCTGCACGTGGTCAATGTAGCGACTGTTCCAATTGGGCTCGAACATCAAGTTGGCAAAGCGCAGCACCATGATGTTTTGCGCGGTTTCCTTTCCGAGATAGTGGTCGATGCGATAGGTATCGCTTTCGTGGAATGTTGCATTCACAACCTCGTTTAAGTGCCGCGCCGTCGCCAAGTCCCTGCCAAAGGGTTTCTCGCAAACGACGCGCGCCCATTTGCCGCCCGAGCCTACGTTAAGACCGCTTTGCCGCAGCATGAGCATTATCTGATCGAAGAATTCCGGAGCACTGGCCAGATAAAACAAGCGGTTCGCCGGAGCGCCGCGTTCCTTGTCGAACTCTTCCAACAGAAGCTTCAGCGACTTGTAGCCTTCGAAATCCTGAAACTCGCAGCAGTGATAGTCGATGTTTTGCGAAAAACTGGCCCAAAGAGTTGCATCGTGTCCCTGGCGCGAGTTCTTCTTATTGGATTCTTCCAACTCCGCGCGGAAACCTTCGTCGGTCTTCTCCCGCCGCGCGAAACCCACCACCTTGAACTGCTGCGGCAGGTCACCGCCCGCAGCCAGATTGTAGAGGGCCGGAATCAACTTGCGATGCGTCAGATCGCCGGTAGCGCCAAAAATGACGACCGTGCAGGAGTCCGCTCGATGCCGCTGGATGAGAGTTTCCTGAAAGGGGTTTTCGAGTTTGTGCATGGATAAATCTCGGGTGACGTCGCGTAGCGCAGGCGCGGCGAAGGTACTGAGACTACGATGCCATCCGTGCTGATGCAACTTTCCCACATGAATTACAGCACCGCCGTGGACACGTTTCTTATTCCAGAGGTCATGCTGCGGGAAACGGGGAGGAGTTCCAGCCTTAGCAGCCTGTTGAAAAAAGACGTAGCCGCATCTCGTAAGAGTGCGGGAAGATGCCACGGCAGCCAACGAAGCATGCCTATTTCCCGCGTTCTTACGAACTCGGCTGCGAAATTATTCAACCCGCTCCAAGTGTCGAACTGAATAAGTAGCGCGAGTATGGTGAAGCCTGATCGCCAATCATTTTTGCAGAGCGGCAGACCGTAAATTGGGTGAGTGGTCTCACGACATTGACTCGACTCCTGCCTCACACGCTCGGTTCAGCATTAGCAGCTTGTTGAAAAAGTAACTCGGCCATCATGGCTGAGTGTGTGACGGGGTTCGCTTCGCGGCTGCGCACCAGCCTGTCGTTTCTCCTACGCATCAGGCCAGAGGCCTGATCGACTCACAGGCTGGAA
>VFKE01000197.1 GCA_009885695.1 Verrucomicrobiota bacterium
AAGCTAAAACGCGGGAAGATTGGTAGCTTTGTAGCCAGGCGATTTTGTCCCGCACTCTTACGAGATGCGGCTACGCCATTCATTTATATGCTCCAGTTGAAGATCCCTTGCAACTTGGGCCGTAGCACGACGGCGCTGGCCTCCAGACTTCGTCCGTTGGCTCGCCTGGTGAACGGCTTGATTGCTCCGCGTAGCTTCTTCTTGCTCTTGGGTCGAATGAACCGGCAGCCAAGCGTAGCGAGACAGACAGCCACTTTTTCCAAAACTGATGCCGGCAAATGACACACAACTTGCGGTTCGCCTTCATCGTGTTCTTCCAAGTCGATCCCGGCCATTGTGTTCATGATGCCTTGCTTGAGGAAGCTTTCGATCAACGTGAGGATGCGCCCGTCGGCGATGCGCTCCCCGCACCAGTGCCCTGAGGCGATCATGCGGGATGCTGTCAAAGCAACCCTTGATGGCACCTTGATATTTGAATGTGTTGAAAAAAGGGGCAGGGATGCCACTTCCACATTTTCATTTGATCATTGACTCGAGCAACTTCCGCACAGCATTCGCCGCCTCCCTCGCGCCACCGGGATCATAACCAGTTTTCACCCAGGCGATTTTTCCATCAGGACCCACGATGACGGTGTGGGGAATGCCCTCGACCCCGAACTGGCGACCAACGCTTTGCTCGGCATCAAGTGCGACCGTGAGCTTCCATCCGTGCTGCCCAAGAAATTTTTGCACGACCGGTCCTGGCTCAGCCTGATTGACTCCAATGAGTTTTACCTTTGATGAATCAAACTCACTCATGGCCTCGATTAGTTCCGGCAGTGATTTCACGCAGGGACCGCACCAAGTGGCCCAGAAGTCGAGAACCACGATCTTGCCCTTTTCCTTTGAGGGTTCGAAGCTGGTGCCGTTGAGCAACGTGAGCTTGAAGTCCTTCGCGTCCTTGCCGAGCAGTGGTGAGCTTTGGCCACCTGTCTCCGGCAGAACGGGATCGATCATGTGCTCCAGTTTCCATGTTTGGAAATTGGACATGGCTGCGTTGGGAAGTGGTGGGCTGAAGCGCAGTGTCTGCACCATGTCCATCGGCACCTCGCAGCGACCGAGAACCGCGGAGCGGCCAAAAATCTTGTCCGGTGCAAATTTATCCACGGCAAGGCCAAGCCGCCCGCCGCAACGCAAGAGCAGCCAGTGCGTGGAAATGACTGCGGGCACGGGCGATGGCGGTTCCGTCCTAGTATCCACGTTAATAGTACTGGAACCAGTGAGTGGCGGAGTCAGTCGAATCGCGGCGCTGACGCGGTTGCGCGGGACATTGAGCAACTCCAGTCCCGACTGGAAGCGAATGTGATCGGAAGTGGCGGCGGTAATCCGACCGCGAAGCAGGTCACCGTTGCCCGCTACGAGCACGTGAGTTGGAAGATTTTCGCGTCTAAACCGTGGAATGGTGAGCGCATGCATCCTCGCCTCTGTGTCCACGGAGGGGAACCAAATGTGCTCGTGGTTGAGACGTGCTGAGAAATTAGAGATGGTCATCGGTCGCTCGCCGTTGCCCCAGACGTTTGCGAGTTCAAGAACGATGCCGAGACCGGGGCGTTTATCTGGCGGCACAGACAGCTTGTGGAGCGAGACATCACCAACCAGCACTTCAACAGTTTTTTCCTGAAAGACGAAGCGGACGTTGACACTCTTGCCAGGAGGCGCGGTGAACTGCCCGCGTTCGTCAAACCCGTTGCCATTCTCGGACTCGATGCCGCATGAGATTTGATCGCCGGAGCGCATGAGAAGAATGGGCACGCCGCGGTTCACCGCCTTGAGGTCGTCGGTAAATAGCCGTATCCGCATGACGCCGTAGCCCTGCTGGGTGCCAAGTGACAATTTCAGCTCATCAGCTTGCATCAATGAGGGATGGCCGAATGTTCCTCCGCTGGCGAGCGTGAGCGTGGCCTCATTAAGCATCGCGCCTTTGACGCCACCCTTCACCCACCTCCAGCCGGGGTCGTCAAAACCGGAACCGCTCACCTCCGGGCCAACAAATTGCATGGCATAGCAGCAAGACAGAGGGATCTCGGAAAATTCCGTGAAATCTAATTTAAGGTGTAGGGAGTTATCATCCATCCCATGCAGCGTCCCAGGTAGCACATCACCATTGTCGATGAAGAATAACACTTGAGGTCTCATCCCTGACTCGTTCGGTGGAATGGTCCGGATTATTTCGACATCCTTGGAGTTCGGGGTCAGCGGCGCGGGGCGGACACCTCCGGCCGGCATCCAGCGAAGTATTCCGTCGTCAGATCCCATCGGTTTGCCGTGCAATGAAGTCCTGCCGACAACGAGCCGGTCCATATCTTCCAGTGGCTTCTCTTCGGACACTCCCGCAATTGCAGAAATTGCAAAGCGGATGCTGTAAACACCTTGAATTTTTGCGGCGACTGGTTGCGTGCTCCATTTGGGTTTCACGCTTGCGATTCCGTCCTTGATCCCGACGAGTTTTCCAGAGAAGTGACTACCATCGGCGCAGGCGAGTTCGATCGGCGGCACATTCTCGTTCTTCTCCGGTACTGTCGCGAAGATGATTGATTCGACATCGTCGAGCTTCACGGTTAATCCGTCGGCAGAACCGGTCATCACCCAGACTGATTTGTCATCAGCACCCATTAGGCCACCACTCACCACATTGCCATTGTTGAGTTCAACGCGAGGCTTGTCCGGATTCAGTTTTACCGGGGCAGTGCCGTTCCACTCGCGCACTCGCAATGAGGCGAGGGCAACACTCGTCCCGGTGTTGCGAATGTAGACACCCGTTTCCGAAAGTCTGCGACGCTGGCCCTTTTTATCACAGAGTTCCGCAAGCAACTCACCCGCCAAATTGAAAACGAAGGCGCGTCGTCCCTCGCGATCCCAGCAGAGCCGCAGACTGACATCGCGGTCATTTGGTTTAAGAACGAGCAAAGGAGTGAAGCGCCCGCCATAAACCACAACCAGCGTGTCGTCCCACGTTTCAATCGCAGGACTGGCTCCGGCAGTGGAATTTAAATCAAGTCGGAAGCGTGGTGAGGCGGGGGCAAGCAGGTGAAACTCGACTTCGACCTTCTCCGGCAGCTTGAGTGGAAGATAGTTTGTGCGGTTCCAACTATTCATTACTGGCAAACCTCCGGTGCCGGTCTTCCAGGCAAACTTCGTGGTGCGTGCCGGTGAGTTGCGTTCATCTTTCATCTTCCAAGCCACACCGGGACTTGGCGTCGAATACACCAATCGCCCGCCAGTGACGCGGCGCAGACTTACGACCTCGCTGCGTCGCAGTGTGAGTTCACCGAAACACACGCTCTGGAGTTTCACTGTGTTCGCGTTGATGAATACCAGTGAGCCATAAACCAAGTCACCGTTGCTCGTGGTAACGGCAAAAGGTTCATTGGAATTAATCCCACTCTTCGGTGACTCCATCTCTTTCAACTGCGAAGCCCGCAGCGTGAGCGGCTCGCTGAAAATTGGCGAATCCCACCGCACCTCGTCCGTGGTCGCGCTTTCAAGTTCGCCGTGGAGAATTTCGCCATTGTTCCATCGTAGAAATGGAAGCGTGGATTCCGTGGTGGCGGCCGGTGATGCCGATCCACCGTCGCCCACCCCATTGACCACCGTGCACAACTCTGCCGCAGCGATGGAGCACGCCATCGCGAAACTTGCAAACGTGACAAGTCTCAACCTAACGTTCATAAATGGGCAGGAAGCGAAAGTTCAGCGCAAGAGCAAGCAACGACATGCCGGTGCCATAACTGCCGTTGGAAAAGCTTCCATCAGCGTTCTGCGTCTGGTGAAACTGTCGCACGAGCGCGAGGTTCCATTTTTGCCAGGCCTCGTGGCCTCCCTGGAAAAGCGCTTGAGCCATATAATAGCGGTAGTATTCGGGATAGGAGGACTCACGATGCTCCAAGTGGCCGGTGATTTGCTTCAGCGCAGCCTTGAACTGATCCCAGTCCTTGTGCCGGCCGACGGCCATCACCAGCGTGGCGATGGCCGTGCGGTTCAAACTCTCGCCCATGCCACCCATGCCACCGGTGTAGGCGACGGAACCGTCCTTGCCAGTGCTGCGCTGCATGTATTCCAGCGCCTTGGCAATCGTCTGGTCCGGCACTTCGATGCCGGCATTTCGTGCCGCGAGCAATCCCATCAACACGGCACCAGTGACCGAAGTGTCGGCGTCGGTCGAGATCGGGGTGTAGCGCCAGCCGCCGGATTGATTCTTTTTCTGCGCGGCGACGGCAAGATTTACGGCGAGCTTGAGCGCTTCGCCGATGCTGCGTCTTCTTCCCATGGTGCCCTCCTGCCAGAGCAGTGATTCATCCACGGCTCCATAAGCTTCGGAAAGACCCAGCATCGCGAAGCCATGATGATACATGCTGTTAGGCAGGTATCCGGACTTCTCATCTTGATCGCTGATGATCGCCCGTAACGCGCGCCGGATGTTTGAAGCGTAATGCCCGAAGTTCGGGTCCTGTCCGTTCGCGAGAAATGACATCAGGCAGATGCCCGTGAGCCCGCAGCCACGGTTGCCGTCCTGCCAGTCGCCCTTCTCGCTCTGTTTCGAGGCCAGCCATGCGAGCCCGCGTTCATAAATTGTCACCACCTCCGGCGGAATCTGTCCGCCATGGCGCAGCAGGGGATCCTGCGCCAGCACCGGAAGGGCGGCGCAGACAAGCATGGGGATAATGGCAGTTAAACACAAAAAAATACGAAGGGAGCCGGACTTGACGGACAAGGACGAAGCAAAATCACCCGATGCAGGAGCGAATTTCTTCATTTCCCCATTTTTTCCTCTTTTGCTCTTTTCGCCCATCTTCATCATTTCTTCTGGATCTTCCGTTGGTGGTTGCTCTTCATTGACTCCCACCACGGTGCCACCTGTTTGGAATCAACCTGCCTCCACTGCTTCCATTGTCTGTCATTGAGGATTGTCCGGAGCGAGTCCTCAGGCACCGCCGTGAAAAGCGTGACGAGATAGCGCGGCATGACGCTTGATGATCC
The DNA here is from genome assembly GCA_009885695.1 of Verrucomicrobiota bacterium. GTDB lineage: Bacteria > Verrucomicrobiota > Verrucomicrobiia > Verrucomicrobiales > Verrucomicrobiaceae > VFKE01. The sequence continues at coordinate 5,017 of VFKE01000197.1, forward strand.
GCGACCAAACATGTTCATGAAATCGTCGAAGTATTCCGCCACGGCTGACTCCACGAGCGGTTCCAGTTTTCCGAACTGGTCGATGCTGAAGTGATACCGGCGGTTGAGTTCAGCAAGAATACCCCAGGAATAGGCGTGTTGACGATATGTTGCGCGAGCAACCAACTCGGCGCTCAAAATATTTTTTTGTTCAGGGGTGAGCGCCTCGGCTAGTGCTTCCTTCCATACCACGTGATCGCCAGGCATCCCTTCATCCCCGAACCAGATGCCGTCGTTGTCCAATGCCGCCAGTCGCGTGCGCAAAGCCTCACCTTTGGCTCCCTGTACCGAGTTGCGCGTCCAAGAGTCGAACTGCGCGCGCCACGCATCAAGCGCATGCTCCACTGCTCCTTTTGCGGCAATCTCCAAATACATCGAGCGGTCCGGCGAAAATTTCACGACGCGCCGCACGTCGTCCACTCTAGCCCCCAGCGCTGCGGCCAATTCGATTCGTTTGACCACCAAGTGCTTTTCGAAATGTGTCGCAAAAAGTGTTTCATCATCAGGTGTTTCCTGCCTTATTTTCTGAGTCGATGCATCTTCCTTTTTACCTTCCCCGGCACCGTTTCGGGTATTCCTCCGGATGCCGGTGCGTCCGTTGTATTCGCCACGGCCCGCAGCCTCCCATCGCCCCCACTGACCACTGTCCAGCACGGCCTTAACCTCGCGGGCATTGAACAACGCCGCCTGCATCAGGTTGACGGCTTCATTATTCGACTTTTTCTTCGACTTGTCCGCCAGCTCCTTTGTCGCGATCAATTCCATCTTCGCGCGCTGCCAGCTGGAGAACAACACATGTTGATCCATCTCCGCAACGAACAACATGGCCAGCGCGCGTGCGCTGCGGTCAGATCGCTCCCCGGCCGCAGCCTCCCAGCGTTTACGATCGTCATCCTTGAGAATCGAAGTGATGCCATTCACCCAGATGCCCTGGCTTGATTCACCGGTATCCGCTTCATCAACCACTTCGTCGTTGACGTTAAAAATGCTGCGACCGCTGGTGATAATCGATGCGCGCTGTTGTTCCTGCATTGTCCCCAGAGTTTTTGTCGCGCGCTTGCACATGAGTTCGCAAGCGCGTTCAACTGAGGCATCCGCCATTTTTTCAAGCTGCTTTACCCGGTCCTCAGACAGCGCAAGGATCGACCTCATGTCCTCGATTTCCCTGGCGAGAACAACCGCGCGCGCCTGACGCGTTTGCTCGATCATCGGTTTTAAATAATCGGCAATCTGCTCCTTGAATTTCCGTTCGCGCTCAACGGCAATTTTGTGGAGATCGTCGTATTGCTCGATGCTGAGCGTCTTTTTAAGCGCCTCCTTCCAGCCCGTGTCTTCCTCTGGTTTCCCAAAATCACCTGGAAATCCGCTGGGCACCAACTGTTCTGCGCGCCAATTGGAAAGCATCGCGAGCCCGCCCTCGCCCTCTTTGCTGAGATAAGGCCGCAATTTGGAATCGAATTCCTCCTTCCATGGCATGAGCGAGCGCTCAACTGCCGGCTTCACCTCGTCTTCGAGCTTCTTTTTTTGTTCATCGCTGATCTTTGTGACTTCTGAAATCTCGGCGATGATTTTCTTCATCTCCTCTATCCGCAACTCACGCTTGATCTTTGCAGCTTCAGTGGCGAGTTCGGTGAGCGCCTTTTCCACCGCGTCCGGCAACTTGATCTTCGCCTTCGCATCCACGGGCCTTTCCTCCAACCTCACTGAGTCCGCCACGACAAAGACCGTGCACGCCGCCAATGTGCAGATGATAATGTTACACTGGAATCTCATCATCGCTGCATGCCCCCTGGAGCTTCGAGTTTATTGAAATAGACATCGAGTCCATTCTTGAATTCTTCGGGAAACTCACGGCCCGCGTGTCCGGTGGACTGGCCGACGCTCCGATTCACCCGCTCCGCATCCGAGTTCGCACCAGCGCCCAGTTCCGAAATGACGGCGAGCGAAGAGGATGCCGCGCCGCCGCTACTATTACCGGGACTGCCGCCGCCGCCGCCACCACCTTTCGAGCTCTGGCGCTTGGCTTGAAGCAGCAATTCAATAGCCTCGGTCTCCGCGGCAATCGCCGTCGGCCCGGTTTCAGGGACATCCAGAATGCCACCCGCCTCGTCCATGACATGCTTCACGGCCTGGAGAAGTTTCAACTCATCGCCGAAATTCTTATCCCCATCCGGCAGCATGAGAATGGCGTCGAACGCGCTTTGCGTGCGGATCGCGATTTTTTCCTGCTTGCGCGCGAGCGGGTCCGTTTTTTCACGATACTCGTTTTTTGACAGCACGGGTCGCGCGTTCTCCATCTCGCGCGTCTCGTCGCGCAGCCTCATCTCATCACGCAGCGCCTGCATCACCATGAGCACGATCTCCGGCGGCAGGCTTCCGCTACCAGAACTCCTGGAACTGGGATTTCCCTTCGATACGTTGGCGCCGACTATCTCTTCCGCCCAGCGGTCCAATGTATCCGCCCAGTATTCTGATGCCGCGATCGAACGGCCGCTCAGGTTTGCGATGGTGTGATCACCGGTGCGCGCGAGAGCGCCGACGACCTCGGTGGTTTTCATTTGATCAAGCACGTTTTTGTAGCGCATATCCTGTTTCCGTTGGAAGTAAGCTTCAAGGTCGCTCTGGATCAGCAAGACTAATTCACTCTGGTCCTTGGCGTGGTTCGCGATGGAGCCAGACTGGCCCACAACAGCGGGCAGCACGTCTTTCTTTTCCAGGCCAAATGAATTGAGGGTTTTCGTGCTCAGGTCCGACGCGATTGTCATCTGGTGCTTCGAGGCGGCCTTGAGGCGCTTGACGAAGGTGCTGGCTTCCAGGCTGCCGAGGATCTCGCCAAGCTGGTCAGCGACCTTGGCAAATTCCGCGAGCAGATCGCGTTGTACCTTTACTGCGTTGTCCATCTTCTCCTGAGCAGCGGACTCAGGCTGTTTTTGGTCCTCTTCATCTTTCATTGCATCCGGAGCAGCGGCCAACTGTGTCGTCGGCAGTCCGAGTTTGCTGGCACCCGGTGGTTTCGGTTTGGCGTTTGGATTTTGCGCTTCCGGCGGCTTGGCAAATCCGCCCTCCTTGTCCGTGATGCTCGGCGTCGGCGGTTTCAGTAGCGCGTTCGGATCATTCGGTGACGACTGCTGAACGCCGGGAGGCAGTTCGCCCTTGCTCAGCTGCGGTGCAGTGGGCTGCTGCGATTTTGATTCCCGCGGCAGACCGATTGATTTCTGAGCTGACGCGTTTTTATTCACCGCGGTTTTCCGATCCTGGCCTTGTTTTCCATTGAAATCCAACTGGCCCGCCGGCTTGCCGGTCTGGGCGCTCGCGGTCTGCTTTAGTAAATCAGTCACGCTGGGCATCCGCTGCGCGGCAATGTCCTTGAGCGATTTCAACAGCGTGGCCCATGACTCCAGTCGCTGGGCATCGAACTCTGGATTCTTCGTCGCCTGCTCCACCAGTTGCCTGCCCGCCTGCGTAAGACTGCCCAAGCGTTCGCCGTTTGCGCTTTCCGACGCGGCCTGCTGACTGACGCGGCGGCGGTTCTCCGGACGATCGAGATCCGCGGCGGTGAGTGCGCGCAGCTCTCTATTGGTCACGTGAAGCCGCTGCTCATGCTCATAACTCTCGCGGGCGTATTGCAACCACTTGCCAAACTGCTCGGTGAGCCAAAACGCATGGTCGGTCTTGTTTAAAACGTGAACCACAAACGTCGCCGAATATGAGCGCTTCCGGCCCGGCATGAAATCATCCGCCCAGGCCTTGATTTCGATCGTCTGCGGCACCACGCCCTCGCGTTCCGCGCAGAACGTCGCACGTGTGGTCATCTCTTTCTTCTCTGATTCACCGCCCGCGGCGATCTTGTCACCGCGCGCTGGCTTGATATCGCTGGTCCCATTGCCCACACCCTTCCATTCCAGCCCGGCGCGCTGAATGCCAAAATCATCAGTGACCGTCAGATCGAAATTCAGCACCTCGGAATCGAGCACTACCTGTTCCCTCGTCTCGCGCCGTGCGCTTATTTTCGGCGTCTCATCTCCAACGACGTTCACCTTGAGGATCAATGGCTCGCGCGGCGTGAGTCCGTCGATGTCCTTCCACTCGAACTTGTGTTCGGCCGAGATGGTAACCGGTTGTAACGCCGTGATCAGATTGACGCCGGTCACCGGCTGGTCTGTGCCATCCATTTTTGCTTCCGCGAGCAACCTGCTGGCCGAGGCGGTGAATGATGCCTGTGCATCCTTGAGCAGGTTCACGGAGCCGCTCCGCACTTCGATTTCCGGTTCCGATCTGTATTTCAGATAGGCTGGCAGCTTCAGCTTCACGATGAGCGAAACAAGTTCCGGGCGGTTGCGTGGTTCGATCCTGAGTGACTTGCGCACATCACCAACGGAGAGCGACATCGCCGCGTCCTTTTTCTGCGGCGGAAACGCGAGCAGATAAGTCCCTGCGTTCAACTTCACATTCACCGTCGGCTGGCCCCGGATGCGACCCTTGCCACTGTTCGGTTTCCATTGAGAATATTCCGCCAGTCTGACCGGGAGATTGAACGGCTCGGCATACGGCACCACCAGATTTTGCGGCAGATTCTCGACCCGCGCAAAGGTGTAGCGTTCCGTGTCACTCCATGGCATGAGCCAGCGCGACAGCGCGTTGCGCGCAGCGGCGCTTACGGTGACAAAAGCTGTCAGCACCAGTGCCGCAGCGCTACCCGCAGCCCAAGCCCATTGCCGGTGCCTCGCCTGGGGAACCGCGCGGGAAAAATTCTGATCCTTCACCGCATCCACCGCCTGCACCATGGCTGCCCGCACGAGTGTTTCGCTGCGTCCGTTGCTGCCATCTTCCATCCGTGCGAGCTCAACGATGCCGAGCAACTGGTCGCCGAGGCGCGGCATTTTCTGCCGCAGGAGTTTTGCCGCCGACTCCAGTGTGCGATGGTTCCAGACCCAGCGGTGCCATTTGAGCGGCAGCCCCAAACCAAGAACCGCAACTGCCGCGGTCAGAATCGAAGCCCGCAACCAGGCTGGCGTTTCCATGAACCGGTCCAAAACCAGAACGAGCACATAAGAGAGCGCGAGACCAAAGACCGCTGCCAGCAACCCCTCTGTGAGTTTAACAACCCAGACGCGCCTGCGGAAGTCCGCCAGCTTTCTTTCAAGTATCGGGGGGAGTTCGCTAAATATCATGACTGAAGTTATCAATTAGCCGAAAGAAACAGTTACGTCCGAAAAGCACCGGAACAGATACCAGATAGCATAACGGGTGGCGACTCATTTTCTTGGTCGTGAAACGGATTGGAAGCCAGGAGTTAACTACCTTAAATACGCCTGGCACTAAATGACCGGGTGCTATCCCTCACTGGTGCAACATCGCAATTGCCCTTTTGAAAATACGCATTTAAATCCACCAGATGCCGTCCCCAACAGGAACGGCGAAACAATCAAAGCAACAACGATATGAAATCACAAGACGCCAAGAAGGAAACCAAGAAAAAGCCACTGCTAACCGCCAAGGAAAAAAAAATCGCCAAGCGGGAAAAAAAGAATCGAGGTTAAGAACCGCAGTTAATCGTCCCTTCGCTCCGCCACGGCAGGGAATGTCGACCTCTCCCCGCAGCCGCGAAGCGAAAATGTGGAAAATAGGCATGCTTCGTTGGCTGCCGTGGTTTCTTTCCTCACCGAAGGGCGAGTCGGTAGAACCAGAATTCATCCGGCGCCAGGGTGGCGGGAAGAATTTTTTCTGCGATGCGGAAGGCTTCGACTTGGTGGCCCGCTTCCGACATCAACCCAGCCAGGACAGCGCGCGGCCCTGCCTGCAAGTCGGAGGGATTGAGGCCCGCCATCCACGAGCGGACACGCTCCATGTCACCGCGATGATACGCGGCCAACGCACTCACCAGGCGTCGGAACGGTGTCAGATCTGGTCCCGGATCATCCGGCGTTGCGTCGATGATTTGTGACGCGCTCTCGATTTTCCTGCCGGTGAGAATACCGAGATAAAGCGCCTCATCTGAAAATGGCTGCAAGCCCGGTCTGATTTCGAGAATCGCCTCCGCCGTTTGCAGCATAGCCTCCGAATCATGCAGAGTTCGTTGCAGCCGAAAAGAATGGACCAGGCATTTGAAGCGATTCAGGCGGTCTTTGGATAAAAGGCCGAGAGCTTCAATCGCGATGGCGGGCCGGCTGAGGGTCTCCGCCACGTCCGCCACGCGAGAAAAGTCTATCATCGCGTGTGCGTTGCGCGCATGATTCATGGCGTTGGAAAGGTGGGTGTCGATCTCGGTGGCCGGTTGCAGGCGCTGCCGTGCCGAGACGGCCTGCAGCAATTCCAGTTCAACGTAAGAGATGGGGACAACGGGCTGGTGGATCAGACGCTCGAACGCATCCCATTTTTTTGATTTCAGCAGGGCATCGCTGTAGGCCAGAAAGAGTCCGCGCGATTTCATCACGGCGCCTCTCGGCCTGATGTCCGGACTGGCATCGGGGTGTGGCGAGGTGGCGGTCGGCGGCTCTTTTTCGCTCAAATCCCGCAGGATCGCGCCGGTCAATCCGAGACTGGCAAGCCACTCATAGAAATCCCCGCGTTTCTCCAACGGGAGTGCCTGGAGACGCCCCGCTTCTGTGGCCACGATTTTCTCCTTCTTGGCAGGGAACTGCTGAATGCAGAAGCCGAGGATCTTGAGACGATTTGCGGTGTTGATGTCATCTCTGTGTGAAATGATGCCACCGATTTCATCTGCTTCGGTGGGACTGAGCCTTGCGGAGGCCAGCGTCAACAGCGCATTGATTGAGAGTGCTCCTTCTCCCCGGGCGAATTCCCATAGCGTGCGCTTAGCCTCGGCGTGGACCGCATCGAAAGGGGATGCGAAGTCCATCTGGGCAAGTTTCAACCGGGAACTTGGTTCGTTGGCGGACCGCATCCATGCCTCAGCCATGATTTTCGAGGCCTCCGTGTCGCGTCCTGCCTGGTGGAGTAGTGCCGCCTCCAGTTCCGCACATCGCACCAGCAGGCGCGTGGACTTGGAAAGCGAATCCAGAACCGTGCGCGCGGCCGGTCCATCACCCACCTTTACGAGGGCACTGGCCAGCCCGATTCGGTCATCTTCCGTGGTTCCGGGGATCTTTGACAGACGCTGCCAGAAGAGAAGCGCATCATCGGCATGTCCGGGAAACTCATCGCACCGGCGAGCTAGCTCACGCAGCACGGCCGGGTTGTTCGGCACCCGTTGCTGCAATTTCAGGAGGAGCAACATCGCCTGATCAGCCTCTCCTTTCTGAAATAGCCGCATGGACTCTTCCATGATTTTCTGCGGGCGGGAAGACTCCCACCGGCTCACCAGCCTGGACGTGACCACGCCGGCGCCAACCAGCGACACCAGACCGAGACTTAACCACGCAAAAAGGCGGATGCGGTGGAGGTTCCGCATGGCGCTTCTGGGGATGGATGGTGATGCTTGCAGCATGGCGGAATCTCCATCAGTTACGCGTTTCATTACCCTCAGGGAACTCAAGGAGAATCCGGAAGCCAATCTCGGCGGACCGTGTTTCGGGCAGCATCCTTCGTTCCGAACGGATCAGCAGTTCCTCGCGTGAACGGCTCTTCCAGGAACCGCCGCACAGCAATCGGTCTTCCCCATCAGCATCCTGGGTCCATTCAGCGGCGTTGCCAGCAAGGTCGTAAAACCCAATGAGGCCATGTGTGTGGGATTTCACACTTTTGATTCCCTGTCCTTGGATGTTGGCAACCCCTGGTGGCGGGGGCCAGGCGGAACCCCAGACAAACAAAGCCGGATCAGTTGAAGGATTGTCTGCCATGGCTGCGAGGCGCCACTCGGCGACCGTGGGAAGACGATAAAGCGCGTTCTGGGCAATGATTCCCAGTGACCTCTCCCTGCCCGTCAGCCAGATGCAGAATGCTTCCGCCTCGGTCCATGAAATCCCAGTGACCGGATGGTCGGGATACTTTCGATGATCAGCTTCATTGGCGTTCGAACTGGTGCCAGTGAGAACGAAATTCCGATAATCCGCGATGCGCACTTCGTGTTCTCCCAGGAGAAAATTCTGCCCGGACAGGGGCAGCATTTTGATGTTTATCGAGTTTTCAAATACCTTCCCAGCCACCGCCGGGGGAATGCCTGTCTTCCGCGTGCCGGTGATACTCGATGCAACAGCGCCTTGTTGGACCACCGCACCCCGAAACACTTCAGCCGGCACTTCTGGGTTCGCCGGAAATTGTGTGTGTTGCTCTCGGTTCTCAGACGAATTCAGAATTTTATTCTTCGGGGCGTCCGGATCGTTCTCCAGCACGCAGCGAAAACCGATGCCCGGGCTCCGGATGTTCTCCTTCACGACCAACTTGAATGAAGTCGCAAGAAATTCCCTCCGCCAGTGCATCCATGACCCGCCGCGCAGCACTCCCGTGGCTTTCGCCCCCGGTGTTGTGTCGCGAGCCCATTCCCAGGCATTCCCTCCGAGGTCGTAAAGTCCATCTGGCGATTGTCCATAATGTCCGACAGGCGCGGTGAATCGAAAGTCATCATCGTTCGCGCCCTCGATTCGCAGTGTGTTGTAGTTGCCGGCGTCGCGTGGCGGCGGCCATTCAAGGCCCCATGGAAACGGGTCCGAATCACCCGCCGCGGCGACCGCATCCCATTCCAAGTTTGTTGGGAGTCGATAGAGTTGCGTCCCGCTGATCACTTGCGCTGCCCTTTCGGTCTTCGTGAGCCAATCACAGAATGCCAACGCGTCCGCCAGCGTGACATTCACAGCGGGATGCATGGCGCCCTGTGAAAAGGCGGGGTCATGCTCCCAAGGCAGAGTCATCGACTTGAGGTAGCATTCCCAGTCCATCATCCGTGTCTCCCAGATGGAGAACTTTACCCGTGTCCCCCGAACGTCCCGGAACACCATGCCCAGGCTGTTGAGAAATTCACCACCCTCTACCGCACGCAGAGGGGAACCGCACGCCAGCAATGACATCATCGTGATCCATGCACTCGCACTTGGTAATCGTTGATGGTGCTTCGATAGGGACATGGTCAGAGGGCGGAAGCATACGAGCATCCTGCCCCGCCGTCGAGGCTGACGTGATGAGTTCCGCTACACCCACATTCTGGACGACTGTGTTACAAATGAATTAGGCGTTGAAAACATGACTCCAGTCCTCCATCCTCGAGCATCCGCGTCTCCTCCTTTTCTCCGCGTATTCAGACCAAGTTCCGCCCCTGTATTGACCTTCACGAAGGCAAAGTGAAACATTTGCCAGTCTTGACCAACATGGTTGGACTACACACAGGTCGCAGACCCGTGCCACCCCCTCACCGCACACCGGCCCATGATCGCCAGCTTGCGCAACTTGCCCAGGCTCACCCGCCCCTCAAAGACCTGAAAATGTTTTCGCCGGATCTTTTCCAGCAACTCCGCATAAATCCCCGACATCATCTCAGCCGCCAGCATCCGGCGTCGATCCTCCTTGGGCAGCAGGCCCGCGGCGAGCTCGTAGTAATGCTTCGCGCGCTCGTATTCAAAGCGCAGCAACGCCTCCACCTTCTCATCAAAGCGGAGTTGCAGGATTTGTTCCGTGCTTACCCCGAACCTCTGCAAATCCTCCATCGGAAGGTAGATGCGTCCAAGGCGTGCATCCTCGCCCACATCACGCAAAATGTTCGTGAGCTGCAGCGCATAACCCAAGTTCACCGCATAGTCACGGCAGGCTGGGTTCTTGTAGCCGAAAATCTCAATGCTCACCAGTCCAACCACACTGGCGACCTTGTAACAATAAGCCAGAAGCTCATCAAAGGACTCGCAGGTCCGGTGCTCCAGATCGCTCGACACCCCGTCCACGATCTCCGTCAGCAATTCTGGCGGGATTGAATATTTGTTTGGCAGTCCGGCCACCTCGCATTGAAAATCATCGGGGTGGTCAAATCCGTGCAGCAGCCCGTCGCGCCAGCGCGCCAGTTCGTCGCGACGCTGCTCCAGCGGCGCAGTGTCCTCGTCCGCAATGTCATCAATCACCCGGCAGAAGGCATAAAACGTCATCATATCCCGTCGCCGAGCGCGAGGCAGTGCCCAGAGTGCAGGCACCAAGTTCGACTTGCTGCGCCGTGTGATCTGGTGGGCGAGTGGGGAGTGACCGGGAGGAGGCAAGGCGAAATGATGAAGGATGAAGGATGAGTTAATCCTTTTGCTTGAATCCATTATTCCCTGAGATCGTCGTATTCAACCGTAGATTTCACCGACACAATGACGCGCCTGCGCACCGATGCGTCCCCATTTATCGAAGTTACGCTGGAGACGCTGGCAGTTGTGACGGCTGAAGTTGCCATTCGCGCCGGTTCATCTATCTTGACCACCGCACACCACCCATGCCCCTGACCTGTATCGTCTGCCCTCATTGCGAGCAAAGCGTGGAAGTCCAGACGACTTCAGTCACGCGCTCCCGCGAGTGCCCGAATTGCGGAAAGAACATCATCCTCCAACTCACTTCGCGCGACGGGAGAAAAAGGCGCAGGGCTTTGCTTACCGTACTCAGGAAAGAGTTTGATGTTGAGAACGAGGACGCGGATGCGTTGACCGGGAGGATTGAGTCGCGGCCATTGGTCGGGGATCCCAGGGATCGCCTGATAAACGATCCGGAAATACAGGGCCGCATCAAGCGGCTGAAATGGGGCCTGGTGATTTTCGGCAGCATAATCGTTTTTGCTGTGGGTAATTATTTTCATTGGTGGTCAGGATCGGCAAATGCGATTGTCCGGATTGGGCAACTCTTGCGCGGTTCAACGGTTCCGAACTCTGGTGGCCAGAGCCTCCCAGACTTGCTGCCCACTGGCGAGATCACAGTCGAGTCGCGGTCATCCGCGGACGAGGCCAGTCGTGCCCCCACCCCAAAACTGCCAGCAAGCCCTCAATTGACTGATCTGAAGTCGGCCAAAAACGCCGTCGCCAATTTTCTCGCCGCGAAAACCATTGATGAACGCCTCGGTCTTGTCAGGGATCGGTCGATGAATGAAAAGCGGATGCGTGAATACTACGCGTTACATGGTGACGGGCCGGTGGCTTACGACCGGATTGAGACTCGCGATGTCAATCTTCAGGGTGTCTTCACCTGTAGTTTCAACGTGGTTCTTGAAGACGGGACACGACGGGAAGCCATGGTTGGAAAGGCCAAATCCGGGAAGTATCTTGTCGATTGGGCCAGCTTTGTACTCTACAGCGAGATGGACTGGAGCGAACTCAGAGCTAAACGCCCCCGCACGGGAGTGATGTTTCGCTTTCTGGTCTCGTCGGCTGATTTTTTCAGCGGCGAATTCTCGGACTCACGGGGGCTTCTTTGTTTAAAACTCGTCAACCCGGCGGAACCGGATTCGCCAACTCTCTACGGTTACTTGCAAAAATCGGAGTCGCTCGGGCGGGTGCTCATGGGCATTATGGAAAAAAGTCACGGCCAGGCGCAGCCACTGATGCTGAAGATCGCCTACCCTGAAAATGGTGCGGCGGACAATCAAGTCCTGATTACCGAGTTCATCGGTGAAGGTTGGATTGCCCGGAATTGGTAGAAGAGATCAACGATAGGGGAGATTGACGATCGCTGTAAATTTGATCTCGCCATCAAGGATTGGCGGTGTGATACCGCTGTCCCGGTGGGAATGACGGCGATTGCCAATCGCCGCTCCTTGCGCTCAAATCGGCTCATGGACATTTGTGAGCTCCGGTTCTTCAATCCCTTCGGGGAGACAGAAGTAACGGCCAATCGTCTGCCGCACTGGCAGCAGGAAGGGGCTGTGTATTTTCTCACTTTTCGGCTTGCTGATGCCATTCCGAAACATCTGCTCGATCAATGGTCAGCCGAACGCGAGGCTTGGCTCGCACATCATCCAAAGCCGTGGAGCGCGGAGGTGGAGAGTGAGTATCATAGCCGCTTCTCCGGCGCGATGGAACGATGGCTGGATGCGGGGCATGGCTCGTGTACGTTGCGTCAGCCGGAATGCCGCGCGCATGTTGAAGAAACTTTGCAACACTTTGACGACATCCGTTTCCGGCAAGTCGCCTGGGTCATCATGCCGAACCATGTTCATGTTTTGTCGGTTATGAACGGCGGATACTCGCTGGAGAAGGTGGTGCAGACCTGGAAGCGGCGCAGCGCGCGGGATATCAATCGTGCGCTCGGTAGAACCGGCACCTTCTGGCAGAAGGATTACTTTGACCGCCTCGTGCGCGATCCGGAGCATTTCGCGAATTGCGTTCGCTATATTCGGCGCAACCCTGTGAAGGCGAAACTGCGGGATGATGAATACACCTTCTATGAAAGCGACACCGTCAAAGAAATCCCCTGACGCATAGTTTGGTTCGCAGGTCGAAATTAGGCCAAAGAGATTGGCGCGCACAGCGAAACCAAGCCAAGGAGCGGCGATTGGTAATCGCCGTCAAAGCTAAATCCGCACAGCGGGAAGAAAGGAAGGGCACGATCGCGCGTAAAGTGCGTGGAAGGGAAGTTTGCCGCTGCGCGGTTGGGGATCGTCAGCGATTGCCAATCGCCGATCCTTGGGGGAAGAATCGCCACGCTCCTGCACCTCACGGAGAGATTTTTCGTGGTGGATCAAACGCTGGCGAAGGCGGTGGAGATGTCGGTTGCCGGGTCCCGCGTATGAGATGTCATCTGGAAGGCTGGTCAAATGGCTTCCATGCGAGAAAAGCCCCGTTTTTCACATCACGAGGGATCAAGCAATCAAGGGGCGGCGATTGGCAATCGCCGCCAGAACCCAAACCGCGCAGCGGGACGAATGGAGGCTCTCAGTCGCGAGTGCCATCCGCGGGAAGAGAGATTAGCCGCTGTCGCGGTGGAGGATGGTCGGCGATTGCCAATCACCGCTCCTTGGGGAGTGAATTCGCCTCACGGAGAGGTATGGCGCGGTGGATCAAATGCTGCCAGGCTGCTGTCCAGCCGCGAAGCGATCAAGGAGCGGCGATTGGCAATCGCCGTCAAAACCAAACCGCGCAGCGGGACGAATGGAAGCTCTCAGTCGCGAGCACAATCGTGGGAAGAAAGATTAGCCGCTGTCGCGGTGGAGGATGGTCGGCGATTGGCAATCGCCGCTCCTTGGGGGGAGTTAAATCGCCTCACGTAGGGGTATGGCGTGGTGGATCGGGTGCTGGCGCAGATGATGGATTGTTGAGTGTGAAAATCGCCGCGAGAGCGGCATCATGCTCAAGGAGCGGCGGTATAATATAATACCGTCGACCAAAAACCCTCCCGCGAAGCGGCAACTATTCGAAGCTCCTCATCCTTCGCGCGGCCAGTTGTGAGCATCTGGGAAGTGCCGCTGTCGCGGATATAGGAAGGTCGGCGGTATCAAACCGCCGCTCCTTGAGATGAGATCGCCTCATGAGATGTATGGCGTGGCGGATCAAACGCTGGCGAAGCCGCCGGAGTTGTTGGTCGCGAGGATCGGGGAGTGAGATGACATTGCGAATGTCGGACAGGACATTGCTACTTTCAAGAACCATCTCCCGATCCTTTTTCGCGCTTGCTGAAGGCGACAAAGAGACCGATGGAAATGACGGCACTGGCCGCCATGATCGGGCCAATACGGTTCCACTCCACATAATCTACGATGGGGCCACCACCGAAGACTTGTTCGTGAATGTTGCGCGCCTGCTGTATGGTTTGTGTGTAGGTTGACTTCGCGAAGATGAAGACACCGATGTTGATTACAGCGAGGCCAATTATTAGTTTCGAGTTTATGGGATGACGCTCATGGTTACGCCTGACATCATCGAATACTTGAAAAAAAGCTGAGTTGTCAAGCTTCTTGACGCTTTCAGTTTGGCTGGCATAAATCATGCACAATCCGATGATCAGAGTTAAGAACGTTGGAATCAATCCCATTCCGCCAGTAACATCGGGAAACAACATTATTTTAAGAAAAACTCCGATTGGAAGACACAAAATTACCAAGACTTTGCCCGTGAATCTTAGTCCATCCTTTTTGTCGCAGATACAGCGCACGGCGCATTGCATGCCCAGTCCGAGAAATGTAATCGCGGTTCCAATCGAGATTACATATTTTATTTCTAACTGACTAGCACGGTGGCCCCACATCAAAATGAGCAATGCTGAAGTCGAAATCCCGCCGATGGCGAGACGCTTGCCAGCGAGCCTGAGTAATCGGAGATTCTGCGCCATGTTGAAAGCGATTTATTTTCCGAGACGCATTTCAACCGTTGCAAGTGCGGCCCAGTGCTCAGTTATCTTGTCATCAGTCTTCCTGATCATAATGATTTGAAGTCTATCTTTGTTGCGTGACGTGTCAATTTCACCCGCCACCAGCCCCGACCATGCTGGCATCGGGCGCGCACATCCTTGCAGGATCGAGGGCTTCGTTCAGATCCGCCTCCGTAATCCCAAGTTCCTTCAGCCGTTCCATGCACAACTTCCGCACGGGGGTGCCGGTCTTGGCGCTGAGCTTGGCGATCTCCGCCGCCTTGTCATAACCGATCTTTGAATTCAAGCCGGTGACCATGGCGAGGCTGTATTCGATGAGTTCGTTGCAGCGCTCTTTCTTGGCGATGATGCCGTCCACACAGCGGGTGCGGAAAAGGGTCGAAGCATTCATCAGCAACTCGATGCTCTCCAGCAACGCGGCGGCGAGAGCGGGCATCATGACGTTGAGGTCGAGGTTTCCGTTGGCTCCGCACCAGGTGACGGTGGCGTCGTTCCCGATGACTCTCGCGCAAACCTGCATGAGGCTCTCGCACATCACCGGGTTGACCTTGCCGGGCATGATGGAACTGCCGGGCTGGGTTGCGGGAATGGCGATCTCGCCGATGGCGCACTGGGGGCCGGAACTAAGCCAGCGGATGTCGTTGGCGATCTTGAAAAAGCTGACGGCGATGGTCTTGAGCTGGCCGCTGGCTTCGACGAGGGCGTCTTTTGAAGCTTGAGCTTCAAAGTGATCTTTGGCTTCGACGAAGGGCAGGCCGGTTTTCTCTGCGATGAGTGCGATGGCCAGCCGCGGCATGTCCGGGTGGCTGTTCAAGCCGGTGCCGACGGCGGTGCCGCCCAACGGAAGCTCCATGATGGCATTAAGCGCCTTGTGGACGCGGCTGGCGGCAAGTTCGGCCTGACGGGCGTAGCCTTTGAATTCCTGGCCGAGACGGACGGGTGTGGCGTCCATGAGATGGGTGCGGCCGATTTTGAGCACGTCCCAGAATTCCGTCGATTTCTTTTGAAGCGACGCATGCAGAGACTCCAGAGCGGGCAGGAGCTTTTTGTTCAGTTCCTGCGCGACGGCGATGTGCATCGCGGCAGGGAAGGTGTCGTTGGACGACTGCCCCATGTTCACGTGGTCGTTCGGGTGAACGGGATCCTTGGCGCCAATGGGCTGGCCGGCGATCTGGCAGATGCGGTTCGAGATGACCTCGTTCGCATTCATGTTGGTGCTGGTGCCGGATCCGGTCTGGTAGATGTCGATGATGAAATGCGCGTCCAGTTTGCCGTCGGCTACTTCTTGGGCGGCCTGCTCGATGAGGTCGGCTTTATCTTTCGGCAGGATGCCGAGTTCGGCGTGAACGCGGGCGACGGCACCTTTGATGAGGCCGTAAGCGTGGATGACCGGGTAGGGAACTGGGCGGCCGCTGACGGGAAAGTTCAGGACGGCGCGCTGGGTGCTGGCTCCGTAAAGGGCGTCGGCGGGCACGGGCATCTCACCCATGCTGTCTTTTTCGATGCGGGTGCTCATGGATGATCAGGGAGTCGGCAGAGGGCTGCCGTCCCACTTTGCGTTTCAATGCGGGTGCTCATGGCTTACATCGCGCCCTTTTTCAAATAGGTGAAAACGACGACGCCTGCGCCGAGGAACAGAACTGCAATAATGATACCGGTAAGCATGATGCGGACTGACTTAGCGTGGATGAGCTGGTTTGCAAGCAGGAGGTCGGGAGGTGTAAGGAAGGCTTGGTTTGAGCAAGATTGCCGTGAAGGCGGGTCATTCTTGCTGCAAAAAGCTCTTGCATTTGCTTGATCCCCTCCTAGTATCCCCGCTCTTATGGCAAAAACCTGCTGGCTCGAACGCGAAAAGCGCAAACAAAAAACTGTCGAAAAATACGCCAAGATCCGTGCGGATCTGAAGGCGAAGAAAGATTACATCGGTCTTTCCATGCTGCCGCGTGACGCCAGCCCGACCCGCCTGACCAACCGTTGCAAAATCACCGGTCGTCGTCGCGCATTTTACCGACGTTTCCAGATGTCGCGTATGACCTTCCGGGAGCACGCCTGCATGGGCCTGATACCCGGCGTGACCAAGTCCAGCTGGTAGCGCGTCCCCATTGTGGGATTTTGATTTTGCGAAGGTGCCGCAGTTGCGGCATTTTTGCTTTCCAGATGCCGACTTATTTTTACATCGCGGTGAAGCCCGAGGAAGGCTGCATCCGCTGCCGGAAGGGTTTTGAACTCCGGCGACCGATGACCCGCCCGCCCCTGACCGAATGCCCCCTTTGCAAGAAACCTGTCGAAAAAATCATCCAGCCCGTGAACACCCCGCGTTTTACCAAACCGCTCTCCGTCTCCGACGCCAGGAGTGCGGGATTCACCATTCTCGAGAAGCGCTCGGATGGTTCCTATGAAAAACTCTGAGGAGCAGAACCTGCTTCGCGCCGTTGTATGATCTCCATTTCCTCCATCTATTTAGCAACGCTCGCCTCCGTCGAACTGACACGGGTTTGGGACTTGTCGGCCGCCGACACGATTCGGAATTCCGGTGTGGTGCTCCTCTTCGTGCTGCTCAATGCTTTTTTCGTCGCCGCCGAGTTTGCCATTGTCAAGGTGCGTGACAGCCAGTTGCTCGAGGAAATCGAGAGCGGCAACGCCCATGCGACGTTCGCCCGAAAGGTCACACAAAATCTCGACGCCTATCTCTCCGCAGCGCAATTGGGAGTCACGCTCGCCAGCATTGCCCTGGGCTGGGTGGGCGAGCCGTATCTGGCGCACATGATCCAGCCGCTGCTGTTCGCGGCGGGCATCCACAGCGATGCTGTGGTGCACGGCATCGCATTGACGGTGGCCTACCTGATCATCACCTATTTGCACGTGGTGTTGGGGGAGCAGTTGCCAAAGGTGTTCGCCATCCGCAAAGCGCTGCCCACCGCGCTTTTGCTGGTCCGGCCGCTCCACGTTTTCTACATCGTCTTCCGGCCTGCGATCTGGATCCTGCGTCATTCCACCGACTGGCTGCTGCGCGTGGTTTTCCGGATCCAGCCGGTGGGAAGCACCGAGCACGCCCACTCAGAGGAAGAACTGAAGCATATCGTCTCCGAGAGCGAGACTGCGGACGAGGTTACGGAGACGGAAAAGCGCATCGTGCTCAACGCGCTGGCGCTCAATGACCGCTACGTGCGCGACGTGATGACGCCACGCAAGGACGTGGTCTGGCTCGACGCCGACGAATCCTTCGAGGTCAATCTCAAGATGGCGCTTGAATCCAAGCACACCCGGTTTCCACTGGTCGAAGGTCACCTCGACCACAGTGTGGGGCTGATCCACGTGAAGGACCTTTTGCGCCTCGTGAACGAGGAGCGCACGGACTTGCGCAGCATCAAGCGCGACATCCTCACTGTGCCGGAGATGATGCCCGGAGACCGGCTTTTGAAGCTGTTCCTCGACAAGCACGCGCACCTCGCGCTGGCGGTCGACGAGTTCGGAGGCGCCGTCGGGATCGTGACGCTGGACAACATCGTTGAGGAACTCGTTGGCGACATCCAGGACGAGTTTGACGTGCCCGAGAAACCGGAATTCCGTCGTATTAGCAGCGAGGAGTTTGAAGTTGAAGGCGGGCTGAACCTCTATGAAATCAACCAGATGACGGATCTTCAGCTCGAGAGCGACGAGGTCACAACGATCGGGGGCTATGTCACGCACCTGCTGGGGCACTTCCCAAAGCCGGGCGAGAAATTTCGCATCGCCAACTACGAAGTCACTGCCACCAAGGTGGAGGCGCGCCGGGTGGCCCAGTTGCATTTTTGTCGCACAAGTGAACTGGCGGAACCCGGCGCCGCTGGGGTTTCGCCAAGTCTATCCGCCCGGGATTGACCGATGCGGTTTCACCTTGCCGAACCGTTAGGTCTGCACAAAGGTCGAACCCATGATCGCGCAGCATGAACTGGAACAACTCGCCGCTGACCTCGTGCAGCGCGCACCGCACGAGGCGGGGGATATTCTCTCCGCCCGGACAGATGAAGATGCGCTGGCCGCTCTTGATTTGATCAACCCGCTGGTCGCACAGCAAATTCTGCGCGAGCTTGATGACCGTCGCCGCAGTGAACTGCTGGCCTCCGCTCCGGTGGAAAAGGCGCGCCAGTGGGTGCGCAACCAGGAGTATCCCGAAGACAGCGTGGGCTGGCTCATGGAACCGCCCGTCGCGGTATTCCGTCCGCAAATGACGGTGCGCGAGACCATCGAGGGCATGAGAAAGCTCACCAAGAAAGCTTTCATCACCTACGGCTACGTCACGGATGAACAGAACAAGCTCGTCGGCGTGCTGGTGTTCCGCGATCTCATGCTGGCGGAACCGGACAAGAAGCTGGCTGACGTGATGTACACCAGCATCTTCTCTCTCAACCCGAGCATGGCGCTGACCGACGCCATGAAGTCCACGCTCAACCGGCACTTCCCAGTCTATCCCGTCTGCGACGATGGGGGGAGGCTCCTGGGTCTGGTGCGCGGGCAGAGCCTCTTTGAGGCTCGTGCCATCGAGCTGTCCGCCCAGCCCGGTGCGATGGTGGGTGTGCATGAGGAGGAGCGTCTCGCCACGCCGCTGAAACGCAGCTTCTGGATGCGTCATCCGTGGCTTCAGTTCAACTTGCTCACCGCCTTCATCGCCGCCAGCGTGGTCGCGGTTTTCCAGAACACGCTCAACGAAGTGGTCATTCTCGCGACGTTTCTGCCCGTGCTCGCCGGGCAGAGCGGGAACACCGGTTGCCAGGCTCTGGCCGTCTGCCTTCGCGGCTTGACGCTGGGCGATTTGAAATCCGGGGAAGAACGGAGGCTTCTCATCAAGGAGGGCATGCTCGGCCTGCTCAACGGAGTGTTCGTCGGACTCGTCGCCGGAATCGGGATGTTTGTTTATGCGAAAATGCAGCCGGGCGCGCAGGGCAACCATGCCTTCATTCTCGCGCTGACCGTCTTCTTTGCCATGATCGTCAGTTGCCTCGTCAGCGGCATCTCCGGTGTCACCATTCCGCTGGTGCTGCGCAAGTTCGGTTTTGATCCCGCAACTGCGTCGAGCATATTTTTAACCACCGCGACAGATTGCGTAAGCATGGGCACGTTCCTCGGGCTGGCGACGTGGCTCGTGCCGAGGTGATATGAGGCGTATAGTGGTCGATTGGCGACATGTGATTTTTCAAGCCGGAGGCTTCTCAGCGCCGTAGCCGGTGGTTGAGCGGCGCGACACCACCGGTTTCATATTGCCACAATTCCCCACCCCATCGGGGTGGCAGAGTTCTCAGGGGTAGTGCCCTGAATGGGAGCAAGATGCCGCACCAGATGCAATCACAACAGGAAGATTATTGCGTCGGTCTAAATTAAACTTTTCTTAAGTATTATCGCAGGCTATCATCCGCCCTGATTATTCGATCCGAACCAACGGCATGACCCGAAACCTAATCCTCGAAGTACTTCTCCAGATTCTTGTTTTCATGATGGGCGCGGGCATCGGCTCGTTTCTCAACGTGGTGATCTACCGATTGCCGTTGGGCATGTCGGTGAACAATCCGCGGCGCTCGTTCTGCCCATCGTGCAAGAAACAGATTCCTTGGTATCACAACATTCCGCTCTTGAGTTGGCTGCTGCTCCGCGGGAAATGCGCAGAGTGCGGGTCGAAGATCGCTTTCCGGTATTTCTTCGTGGAACTGCTGACGGCCTGCCTCTTCTACTCGGTCTTTGCAAAATTCGGCGGGGACTGGCAGATCATCCAGCAATGGGGTCCGGTAGTGCTGATCTTCTGGATCTTCACGGCGCTGCTGATTGCGGGGACTTACATCGATATCGATCATTTCATTCTGCCGCACTCGATCACGATCGGCGGCCTAGTGGTCGGGCTTCTGGGAAGTTACTGGCAGCCGCAGATCATGAACGACTTCAAGCCCGGGATGGATCATGGCTTTGGAATGGTCATGTCCTTTGTGAGCGCCTGCATCGGCCTCGGCTTGTTGTGGACGGTGGTGGAACTGGGAAAAATCGCATTCGGACGCATCCGGGAGAAATTTGAGGAGCCGCAGGCATGGAGCATCTCGCAACCGGATGAGAACGAGCCGCCCGTGTTCCAGCTAGGCGAGACCAAGCTGGGCTGGGGGGACATTTATACACGGGCCAGCGACCGGCTGGTGCTTCACTGCGCAAGTTTACAAGTGAACGACCGGACGTTTTCCAAAGTGCGGGCTGAGATCAAGCAGCATGCGATGGTGGTGCATACGCCCGAAGGCGGTGAGAAGTTCAACCTGGAAGGCGTAAAAAAACTCGAGGGCACCGCGATGGAGATGATGATCCCGCGCGAGGCGATGGGATTCGGTGACGTGTTGCTGCTGGCGATGATCGGATCGTTCCTGGGATGGAAAGCGGTGCTGTTCACTGTGGTGGCGGGGTCCACGTTGGGCACACTCTTTGCGGTGGGGCCGCGTCTGATTGGAAAGACGGAATGGGGTTCACGGATTCCATTTGGGCCGTATCTTGCAGCCGGTGGAATGATCTGGCTGTTTTACGGACCGCAGTTCCTTGAATGGTATCTTGGCCGATTGCACTGGGGACAGTAGCCGAGGATCAGCGGTTCAGGATCGGTGATGACCTCGGATTCACCTTCTTATAGTCGAGGGCGTGGAATTGCTCGTCGGTGGTCATGGTGTGGCTTTTGGCGCGGGATGATTTGGTGATGACAATGACGAATATGGCGGCATCGAGGACAAGGAAAAACATCGCCACAAAGATACCCCATTTCTTGATGAACTCGTCAATCCACTTGTTCTTGTTTACGGAGAAGTCATGCTTTTTTGCGAATTTGATCTGATAGAGTCTGCGCCAGCCGCGCGGGTCACGCGAAATGCTGAAAGTTAAGATGAAAATCCCTGTGAGAACGATGCACGCGATCTGATAGTGAAGGGGAAAATTTCTAATCTCCCCCTCGGCAAGAATCAAAGGCAGGGCAGTCTTAATCAGGGTGATCATACTTGAAGAACACTAGACGCTCGGCCGGCAATCTCAAGCTTGAGCCTGCCATGAAAAGTGGTCGTGGGCGGGTGTCGCTCCGGCGACTTTGGTGACACGCCTGTCGTTGGCCCAGAGATGGTCAAGACAGAACCAGGCTTCCTCGGGGTCAGTGTTGGTGGCAGTGGCGACTTGATCTGCGGTAATGGCCTTGTTGCACCCGACAAGGTTGCCGCGCACGGCGGAGAGAGTCTTGAGGAACGCACCGGCGGCTTTCTTGCCGGCCTCCACGCCGGGCTGGTGGTAGGCATTCACGTTCACGAGGCTGGCGTAGAAGGACACCGCACGCTCGAAGGTCGCAATGATCGCGCCGAGGCTGTAGGCATTCACCTCGGGGATAGAAATAGTCATGTTCTCACGCCCGTTTTCATGCAGCGCCTTGCGGGTGCCGCGGAGGAATCCCTGGAGGAAATCACCACAGTTGGTGTCCGGCTCGACCTCGAGTTGCTTGCCGTGCGCGGCCTTTCGCACCTCGATGAAGGTGGCGAAGAAATTATTTACGCCGTCGCGGAGTTGCTGGACATAGGCGTGCTGGTCGGTGGATCCTTTGTTGCCATAGACCGCGAGACCTTGGTTGACCTTTATGCCGTCGAGATCGAGTTCCTTGCCGATGGATTCCATGACGAGTTGCTGGAGGTATTTGCTCAGGAGCATGAGCCGGTCCTTGTAGGGAAGCACGACCATATCTTTCGCGCCGCGCCCGCCGCCCGCGTGGTGCCACATCAACGCGAGGAGCATTGAGATGTTCTGCCGGGCGGGGAGTGTGCGGGTTTTCTCATCCATCGCAGCTGCGCCGGCCAGCACCGCGTCCACGTCCGCCCCCTGGAGTGCCATCGGCACCAATCCGACGGTGCTGAGCACGGAGGTGCGTCCGCCGACCCAGTCGGTCATGGGAAAGATTTTCAGCCATTTGTTTTCCGATGCGTATTTCTCCAACTTGCTGTCGATGCCGTTGGCCTTGGTGCCGGTGACGGCGATGGCGTGTTTCTCGAAAACGAGGCCGGCGCGTTCGTAGGCGGCCCGAGCTTCGAGCATTCCGTTGCGGGTCTCAGCCGTGCCGCCGGACTTGGATATGACCACGGTAAGTGTTTTGCCGAGATCAGCGCCTATCCCGCCGATGACGCGCTGAATGCCGTCGGGATCGGTGTTGTCGAAAAAATGAGCCACCAGCGGTGCCTTCCACGAATCTACCAATGCATCAGTGAGAAACTGGGGTCCGAGGGCGGACCCGCCAATGCCGATGATGAGGAGGTGCTTGAATTTTCCACCGTGTTGCGGCGCGACCTTGCCGGCGTGGATGTCGGCGGCAAAGGACTTCGCGTCTGCAATGTCATTTACAATGGTGGCTCGAAGCTCCGGCGTCGGGGCCAGAACGGCATTGCGCAGCCAATAATGGCCGACCATGCGTTTTTCGTCAGGGTTGGCGATCGCGCCTGACTCCAACTTCTTCATATCGCTGAAGGTGCGCTGGATCAGAGGCTCCATTCTGGCAAAGAAATCAGAGGGAAAGTCCATGCGCGAGATGTCGAGGGAAATGCCGATATCGGCATAGCGCAGGAAGTATTCGTTGAAACGGTTCCAGTGATTCATCAGGGACACAAGTGGAGCAGGTATGAAGCCACTGGCAACAGGAAGTGCGCAACGCTTGCATCATGGCAGGAGTGCGAGTATGCGCGGCGATGCAGTGGCAACAGGAACTTATCGTATGCGGCGCGGGATTTGCCGCGGGCCTGATGAATGCGCTCGCCGGTGGCGGGACGATGGTGACTTTTCCGGTGCTGCTTTGGGCGGGGCTCGGAGCAATGGATGCGAACATGACCAGCACCGTCGCGCTGTTCCCCGGCATGCCGCTGAGCGCCTGGAGTTTTCGGAATCATCTGGGCAAGCTGTCGCAATGGCTGAAGGTGCTGGCACCGGTTGCGCTGCTGGGCGGACTTGCCGGTGGTGCGTTGTTGTTGTGGCTTGGTGCGGAATTATTTGACTGGATCGTGCCCTGGCTGCTGCTGCTGGCCACGATGCTGCTGCTGGCAAATGATTTTATTACCCGCTGGTTGCGCCGCAGAGTGGGCCCACAAGCGGAGCCGGGCGAACTCAAACCGTGGGCGGTCGTGATGCTGGGGGCTGTGGCGGTTTACGGCGGCTATTTTGGCGCGGGCATCGGCATCATGATGCTGGCCACGTTAGGGCTGCTTGGATTGCGCGATATAAACCAGATGAACGCACTGAAGGTGATACTGGCATTGCTGATGAATCTCGCCGCTGTCGTCTGGTTCACCGTGAGGGGACAAGTGGAATGGCACTGGGCCTATTGGATGATGGGTGGTTCCATCGCCGGCTATCTCGCGGGCAGCCATCTGGCGATGCGTATTCCCGGCGTTTGGGTGCGCGGGATCGCGGCGTTGATCGGACTGGGTATTTGCGTGCAGTTGTTCGTCAAACAGTTGCGTGGCGGATGATACGCCGCGCGAAGTCGATTGTCCCAAGGACATGGTGGTATCTTTCTCCAATATGAATTCTTTCACGGGCATCCCACAGGGATGATGGACTGATGGGCTGGAAAAAGTGAAAATACAGGATTATTAATCCGGCATAAAGACAGAACATCAAGCGGCATGCCTGGTTGAACTTGAAGTG
The DNA here is from genome assembly GCA_009885695.1 of Verrucomicrobiota bacterium. Taxonomy (GTDB): domain Bacteria; phylum Verrucomicrobiota; class Verrucomicrobiia; order Verrucomicrobiales; family Verrucomicrobiaceae; genus VFKE01. The sequence goes on from VFKE01000197.1 coordinate 28,927, forward strand.
AAGAAGGAGCCGACATGCTCGGGCTGCTTCTGACAGAAACGCAGGCTGCCGATGATCTGCTTTTGCAGAGTGCGTTTGTCCTTGGCTGCCGGCAGGTAACTGAGCTCGCTTTTGAGCGAGTGGCTCAGCCGCTCGTCGGGATTGATGTCCGGGCTGTAGCTGGGCAAGTGATACACAGCAATGACCTCGCGACGTTCCCCCAGCCAGACTTTTACCAGCTTGCTGTGATGCACCCGCAAGTTGTCGAGAATAAGATACACTTTGCGCCCCTTCATCGAGCGCACCAGCCGCTCCAGGAACCGGATGAGCAAGGCAGAGTCCAGTGCCCCTTGGCAAACCCTCCAGCGTGCGCACCCCCGGTTGCTCACTGTGCTCATTACCGAGCTGCCGAAGCGTTTAGAGCATATTTAAAAAATCGTAGCCGCATCTCGTAAGAGTGCGGAAAGCTGCCATGGCAGCCAACGAAGCATGCATATGTCCCGCGCTATCGCTTCGCGGCTGCGGGGAGAGCTTCCCTATTTCCCGCGTTCTCTCGAACGCGGCTGCGAAATTCTTTAACCCACTCTAGACAACTGCCTGATGAGCGGTGTCTGTCCGTGCGGCGCGTGACCCTTCGGGGCGTTGGTCTGGTTGTTGACCCCGGTCTGGTCTCCCCAGTATAACTCGGCTCCCTCTGCCTTCGCCTGCGCGGCAATCTGCGGATACTCCTGCTCCAGCTATGCCTTCACTTTCCTGGGGTTCTCTCGTAGGCCTTCTTAAGCGGCTTTTGCGGCGTAAAGCCCCAGCGCTTCAAATACAGCCCCATGGTGCGCGTCTTCTTTCATGCATACACATGCAAACCGTGATCCACCATAATGCGCTATCCATTTGCCTGATCAATAAGTCCACGGAGCATGATGTCCTGGGATATTCGCCCGTTGCATGAATCACTCCATAAACTGGTGACTATGAGTAATAAATGCGGGCCGGAAATCATAATTGGCGTTCACCGGCACGCCGACCACCGAACCCCCTCCCCCGTCCGTGTGACGCACAAGTGACGGAAACCCCGCCTAAAACCCCCGAATTTACCCCTATTCTGCCGATCTTGCGCCCCTTGCCGACATCTCGTGCAATGCCGTTACTTGTTACAAATGAACGCTTTAAGTAGTGGCGTCCCCGACAGGAATCGAACCTGTATCTAGGATTTAGGAAACCCTCGTTCTATCCGTTGAACTACGGGGACTGATTTTCATGAAATTACTGACAAAGTCGAATGGAGCAAAACAGCCGTCCACCGGTCTTGTCAGGAGAATGCCATGAACTGCACGATGGTCTTGAAATGCATTTTGGCAAGGGTGCAGTGGCCGGATGAAGGCGGCACGTGCGCTCCTCTGGATAAATTCCATCTCTCGCAGCAAAAACTCCCACAGGACACTTTCCATCCTCTCATTGACGCGGGCTGTGGAACCGGCTCCCTTCTGCCCGGACAAGATTAAACACCCTGACTTTCTTCCAGCGATCACTCCATGAAACCCGAACCACCGTCGCACGAGCGCTCCTGGCTCCACTGGGGACTGATCGTGGCCGGACTTTACCTGACTTGGTTCATCGCGCTGACTCTGCCGTTGATCTTTACATGCTTTATCAAAAGATCTGACCTGGCTGATATTGCCAGCGGCAGCAGGCTCCTTGGATTCTTGGATGTTTATCAAGAATGGTCTTACTGGCTCATCATTGGCATTCTGATTTTGAGCCAGTTGCTCTTTCTCCGCCTGCCAGTGTTGCTGGTGACCAAGCGCCCGGTGACCCGCAAATCCATCTGGTTGCCGATAATCGTATCTGGTTTCTGGTTTGGATTGCTGGCATGGGGCACCGGCCTCGCGCTCGTGGAAGTGATCAACGTGAAAGACGCTGGAAGCCGGTTGCTCTGGGCGGGCGGCTGCGCGGTGCTTTCTTGGATGATCTGGTTGGTCGTGTTCTTCCGCATCAGTCGGGCGAAGGAGCCGCAGGAACTCATCCAGCAACAATCACGCTGGCTGTTGCGCGGCAGCATCCTGGAACTTTTGATCGCTGTTCCATCTCACATCGTGGCCCGCGGACGGAGCGACTGCTGCGCCGGCATCCTCACGTTTTTCGGCATCACAATGGGGGTATCCGTGATGCTGCTGTCATTCGGCCCGGCAGTCCTGCTGCTTTACCACGCACGCTGGTGCGGGCTGAGACCGGCGCCAAAAACAGAAATATCGCAGGATTGATCCTGAACAGGAAACCGATGCCTCACACCAAGGCACAAAGACAGCTAGAGCGGATTAAATAATTTCGTAGCCGCGTTCGTGTTGCGCAGCCGCCAAGCGAAAACGCGGGAAATGGGCATGCTTCGTTGGCTGCCGTGGCTTCTTCTGAGCTTTACCCATAACTTTTTCGTGAGCCGAAGCGACGCCAAGCCTCTGTGATGGCGTTGAGTTTGTGCAGGCCTTGCCAGAGGACTTGGGCGCCT
>VFKE01000157.1 GCA_009885695.1 Verrucomicrobiota bacterium
GCTCAACGGCTCAACGGCTCAACGGCTCAACGGCTCAACGGCTATTAGAGGCTGAGGCATATTTCGAGGCTTGCACAAGGAGAGACGGCTTTCACTTCTCGGCCCCCCAGCCTGCCGTCTTTCACCATCAGCTTGTAGCTGCAACCGCTGGTTGCGGAGAATTGCGGAATCATTCTACGACCGGCGGTCGCGGCTACAGTCTTTCTGACCTGACGGCAAAAGCGCCGTCATTCCTTGGGGAGGAAAAGGCATTGTTCGATGCCCGCGCCGCCGTGAAAGCCGGCGTGGTCTATGCGGACTGGGCAGAATCCCGCCGTGCGGAGCGCTACCGCGTGTGGAAGAAAGTCACCGGTGTGGACAATGATTTCCTGTCCGCAGCAACCGTGACCGACAGCGATGCCACCCTCACCGGCCTGCCCGGCGGAGCAACCGTGGAAATCCAAGTCACCGCCGTGAACGATGCTGGCGAAAGCTCGCCGGGGACGGCGGGGTGGTGGGGTGAACCCCACAGGGCAGGTGGCACCTTGCAAAAGCATCCGTAATTCTCCAGACAACATTTTAATTCAGACCATTAGACCCATGAACATGATCCGCATACATAGTAACGGCGAATCTGAAGGGTGTCAGGAAATCCATTTGAATCCTGCCACTGTTTCAAAAGTAGTTAGCCAGTATAAGAGGGCGAATAAAAAACAAGGAGGGGTCTATAACGAGGAGACAGATGAGCTCGATCATTGGGGAGACTTTGAGGTCAAGATTTACTTCATCAATAGTGCTAATCCAGATAGCTTCGTTGGGGATCAGGCATTGGAAGTCTATAAAGCATTTATCGGAAAAGAAGCGCCGAATAAACCAGCGTCAACACACTGACGGTTTTGCTATGCAAATCTACATTTACCGCGACGGTCAGCAGCAAGGCCCCTATTCTGACGAGGACATAACGAGATACATCAAGGAAGGTGGCATCAAGCGCGATGACCTTGCTTGGTGCGATGGCTGTGCGGACTGGATGCCGCTTGCTAAACTTCCGGGTTTGACTCTTCCCAGCGGACCGCCACCACCCCCGCCTGTATCTGTCTTGACAGTGCCCCCACCACCCCCGCCACAGCCCCCTCAGATTGCTGCATCGAATACGCCAGAAACACTTGGCACCATTGCGCTCATCGTTCCGGCCGTCGGCGCATTTTTGAATTTTTTCTGGGTGGGAAGCATGAACTTGCTGCAAGACCCTGCGTCATCACTGAATATGATTTCAATTTTAGTCGTCGTCGGAACGGCAGTTATGATTGGCATCGAGGCCAGCCACTTGGGCATCGCTAGTCGAGAGGATAAACTGCGAAGGGGCACGGAAAGCATCACCCCGCCGCTTGTCTGGGCTATCGGTTCGATGTTGCTATGGATCGGTGTTTTTCCCTACTATTTTCATGTGCGAGCCCGCTACGGTGTGAGTAAGCGCTTGGTCTTGGCCCTGCTCGTGACCGTTTTGTTTGCGATTAGTTATTTCGCGACGAATTCGGCAATTGAAGACCGCAAAAGTGAAGTGAGGCGAAGCCTCCGGGGAATGTTTTCCCCATGATGCAGAAGCCGCATCTTCGTCAGCCTCAAGAGCACTCATCACACCCCCCAAAAAAAACAGAAGAGAAATACTACCAACCATTCTATGCCCTATTATTACACAAAGGAGAACGGAGATGTCGCCGGCCCTGTCTCAGCTGCGCAATTGAATCAACTTGTGGACAGAGGGGAGCTTGGAGAGAAAACACAGGTATGCCGAGAAGGCACCCAGCAGTGGCTGGGCATTTCAAGTATAGTCAAAATTGGTGGAAAGAAGGGCTTGGTGGGAATAGCGAAATCATGGTTGTCGAGTCTCGCCCTTCTTGGTGTTCTTATTATTGGGATTGCTTTTTTGTCTCGGTTGTCACAGAACCGGATAAAAACTGACGAGGAAAGAGTTCCCGTCATGCATGTTTCTTCCACCAGCGAGCCCGTAAAGGATTCTGGTCATTTTAACCCCGGCGATGTAATGAGATCCCAAAACCTAGAGGTTGTGATCACATCAGTTGAAACAAGGAAGAAAGTCGGCGGCGAGTTTTTTGAGGAGACCGCCTCAGAGGGGGGCATTTATTTGGCGGTGCGGTGGAACTACAAAAACATTTCCAGTAAGCCAATCAACATGTTTAATCAGGCCGAGATTCATCTCATTGCTCCCGATGGAACACAATATAATGAAGACCTTGGTGCGAGTGCTGCGTATGCCTCGCAATTCAATATTGACGAAAAAGTGCTGAGCGACCTGAATCCAGGGATCAAGGTAAATTCCGCGACGGTCTTCGAAGTGAGTCGTGAGGCTTTCAGTGATCCCTCGCGCTGGTCGCTGGTCGTTGAGGGGGATTCAAAGATGAAGGTTAGGTTAAAATAAAGGTCGCCACTCCTCACAATGACTAATGCACCGTTCAATTACAACGGTTCCCACAAACCACGCTTCCATCAGTCATGACAGAAGACATCCATAATCACATCGAATCGGAGTGCAGCACGCATCTGAAAAACCTAATCGAAGTGTATCTCCACGAATACAAGGGAGCCTGGACGGATGCGTTCGACAAACTCTTTTTAGAAACCGATCGAAGACTGATTCAAAAGCTCGAAGCAACATATCGCAGAGACCCTGACTTTGTTATATCTGCTGATCTGTCGAATATTGGAGATGGAGAATTTATCCCAGGGACTGAACAACTTGGCGAAGAGATCAGGCAGGCCGTGAGATCGCGGTTCCACGATTTTCGGTCGAGCTATAAAGACGGCGTCTGAGCTGAAATCAGCCTGGTTGCTCGGGACAGCGCGGCAGGATACCGCCACATCATTTCAATAAACCCCTTCGACAATCTTGTTCTCCATCGCACCGAAGGGACGGACTTCGGCGACGCCATCCCATTCATAGGGCGCACGCGGTTTGCGGCGCAGGGCTTCGTCGCGTTCTAGGAAACGGGGCATGAAGAATTCCTTGGTGAGCGTGGTCAGTTCCACGCGGCCCCAGGTGTCGTAGTCAACCGTTTGCGTGGTGTCATCGGGTTTCACGATGCGGAGCACGGCGCGGGGCTGCGGGGCGTAGTAGGTGATGGAGAAGTTGTCCTCGGGCAGGAGCGGCACGCTGGCGGCTAGGCCCATCAAGGTGTTGCCATAGGTGGGGTAGAAGCCGATTTTTCCTTCGAGCACTTCTTCGACGATGAAGCGGACATATTGCGGGAGCATGGTGGTGCCGCCACAGAAGACGCCGCGAATGCCGGCTTCGTGGATGTTCACTTTTTCCGAGAGTGCTTCCAGCAGTTTTGGTGTGGTGAAGAGAGCGCTGACCTTGCGGTGTTTGAGGATGGTCACGGCCTGATCGACGACATGATCCATGTATTGCCGGGCGATATCGAACTGTTTGTTGGAGATGAGCTTCTTCACGAAGCGCGGGTCGAGGTCGATGAAGTAACAGGAGGAACCGCGCACGTGGGCGAGGTGCTCGACGGCAAGCCGCAACCGGCGCGGGCCGGTGGGGCCCATCATGAGCCAGGCGTTGCTGGGCGGGAAGTGTTCGTCTTTCAGCTTGGTGGAGAACTCACTGTAGTCGTGTTTGTAATCTTCCCAACCGATGCGCTGCTTGGGCATGCCGGTGGTGCCGCCGGTTTCGAAGATGTTATACGGCTTGCCTTTGAAGGCGTTGGGAACCCAGACTTCGGGCTGGAGATCGCGGAGCCATTCGTCTTGGAAATGGGGGAATTTGATCATATCCCCGAAGGACTTGATCTCCTGCTTTGGGTCGAAGTTCTTCGACATCCACTCTAACCAGAAAGGACAACCCGTTTCGGACGAGAAGTGCCAGTGGATGATTTCCTGGAGGTGGGAGTCGAGTATTTCGGATGCGGTCATGACTAGTGAAGGATGAAGATGTTGAAGTGGGAGCGCCGACATTTCTATCGGCGAGAGAAGTGGCTGCACGCCGGCAGGGGTGCCAGCGCTCCCAGGTCACTGCGCCTTCGCGCCCTCTTTGAAGGCGTAGAGATGCGTTTCCGTGGTGACGTAAAGCACCCCATTGGCTGCGACGACCGAGCTCTTGAGCGGAGCGGAAAATTCGATGTGGCCGAGTTTTTTCAATTCCTTGCCTTCGGCGAGGATGAAGAGTTCGCCTTCTTCGTTGCCGATGTAGACTTTGCCATCGGCGACGACTGGGTTGGCCCAGATATGGCCCTTGGTATCGAACTTCCAGAGTTCGGCACCGGTCTTGGCATCGATCGCGAATAGGCGGCCGGTGTAATCCGCTGCGTAGACGATGCCGTCTTTCACGGCTGGCGTGGCGATGGTGCGCTCGAGTCCTTTGAAAGTCCACAATGCTTTGCCGGAGAGGTCGCCGGTCTGGCTGACATCGATGCAGCTCAACATGCCGAGACCTTCGCCGTGCTCAGGGTCCTGGCCGATGGCAACGTAGCATTTTCCATCGACTACGACCGGCGTGGCGATCAGTTCGCTGGGGCCGTCGAACTCGGCGTATTTTCTGGGCGAGCCATCTTCTTTGAAGCGGTATTCCTTGGGCACGGCGTCGTATTTGAATTTGATGGGGAGTTCGTAGACGTCCTTCTCAACTTCCTTGCGTTCATCGCTGGTGCCAAGGCCATACACGAAGCCGTCGCCGGCGGCGAAGATGATTAGCGGCTTGCCGTTGACTTCGGCAGAGGTGGGCGAGGACCAGTTGCAGTGCATGACGTGCTCGGAGATTTTCGCGTCGGCGGGAATCTCGGCGACATACTTACCAGTCTCGGCATCCACGCAAATGAAGCTGGGAGCCTGAGGTGCGGGGATATTGCTGTGGGACCAGTCCACGCCGTTGGAGGTGGAGACATAGACCTTGCCATTCAAGACGAGCGGATAATTCGATGCAATGTTGTGGGGGAAGACGCCGAGTTCCTTGCGCATGTCATAGACCCAGATGATATCGGCATCGAGCGGGCCGGGCTGGCCCATGATAAGTTTTTGATCTTTGTCGGGCGCGGCCATGTAGGTCGCTTCGTCAGTCATGCCGAGGTTGCCAGCGGCGAGACCTTTGGTGCTGACGCAGACGATCTCGCAGCGGTTAGTGATGACGTAGCCGCGGTCGCCGACGATGGTGGGGGTGGAGCACATGCCGAGGAATTCCCAGTCGCTGACTTTGCCCGCGCCGAGCTTGGGTGTGACCAACTGCCACTGGAACTTGCCGGTTTTTTCATCGAAGACCATGACGATGCCGCGGTCGCCGGTGATTTGAGGGTTGCGCGGCGCCTCGTTGTTGGTGCCGACGTAGATTCGTCCGTTGGCGATGGTGGGCGTGCCGTAGGATTGGGAGCCGAGCTTGGCGACCCAGAGGCAGTTCTTCAACGTGGCCATGTTGATTTCCTCGGTGCCCTTGAGTTTTTCAATGGTTGCAATTTCCTTCTCACTGCCATCAGGCATTTTCTTCATTCTTTTTTGGATGAATTCTACCGGCAGATCTTTCTCGGAGGACACCATGTTGCGGGAATTGGTGCCGCCCCACTGGGGCCAGTCAGCAGCGTGAAGACTGGCCACTCCGAAAATGATGGCGATGAGGGCAAGGGTTGGGTTCTTCATGTTCAGTTCAGCGTTGAGGTTTTTTTAAAATAAGTTTCCGTTCACTTGTTCGGCGTCACTTTGACGTTGTCGATGTAAACGCGCATCTGATGCTGCGGGCTGAAGCCGAAGAGTCCGGGCGATCCTTGTCGATGAACGGGATTGGTTTCGGCTTTGATGGTCCACTCGGCGGGTTCAGGCTGATCTTTCTCCCAGGCCTTGGCCAGCACCACGCCGGTGCCGTTGGCATTGACCTGCACTTGCGTCTTGAGCGAATACCACTGCTGACCTTTGACGGGGAAGGGGACGGCGCGCCTGAAGCGTTCAAAGTTCGAGCTGACTTCGAGTTCGTTGGCGTTGCCTTTGAGCACGATAAGGTAACGCTGGTTGATCACGCCCACATCGGACTTGGAGCGACGGTTGCCGTCGGTCATGACGTCGGCGGAGACGGTGTAGCCGCTCATGTCCGCGGTGCCGATGAAGACGATCGCGCGCTGGAAAAGGAGACGGTCAAAATTTTTCGCCAGCACCTTGTTGCCGTTGAGGTCGCGGATGTCGAACTTGAAGCGCGCGCCGATCCACGGCAGCGGCGGGTAGGCGAACTTATAGGCGTCGCCGTATTGGTCCGCAGGATGTTCCTCGGTCAGCTCAAACTTTTCAAAATCCTGCTCAAAGGGCGGTTTGGCGAGGATGCGTCCGCGGATGGTGCCGGTCATGCCTTCGGCAGTGGCCTTGAAAGCGCCGGCGGACTGCTGGGCGGTGGGTTCGGCGACGATTTCGCCAGCGTCGTTGAACTTGCCGTCGAGGGTGGCCTTCACCTTCGCGGTCGGCGGGATGAACGATTCCCAGGAGGCTTTCGGGACATCGGCGACGGTGAAGCCGTTTTTGTCAATGGAGCGGATTTTGAAGCCGCGCTTATCACCGGGATGAAGGATGAACTCGGAAGGGATGATCTGGAGCGCGGAGGCAGGGCCGACCTTGGGGACTTCGGCCAATGGCGCGGCGTCGTATGTGATGCCGCTGTTATTGATTTTGAAGCAATAGAGTTTTTCCGTGGTGTGAACGTAGAGCTGTCCGTGGCAGATGATGGGCGCACCGAGGCATTGGCCCTCGAGCTTGATCTCCTGAATGATTTCCGCGCTTTTGTCGCCCGGCTTGACGACGAAGAACTGGCCCGAAGGGAAGCCGCAATAGACGAATCCGTCGGCGTAGAAGGGCGAGGCGTGGATGTTTTTGTTGCTGAGTTTTAACTGCCATTCGATGGCGCCGGTATCGGCAATGAGGCTGGTTAGTTCGCCGCCTTCGGTCACCTGGTAGACGTGGCCGCCCACGAGCGTGGGTGAGCTGGTTTCCGCAACAACGCCGGCGCGCCAGGCTTCGTTGGCCTTCCATTTGTCCGGACTGATTTCGGGATCGAAGACCATCTGCTCGGCATCGAAGTGCTCCGGCATCTTGATGGCCAGGAGACGTCCCTTGTCGGAGGTGTCGGGGTTTTCCTCGCCATGAATGGCGATGACGGTGTTCTTATAGAGCACGACGGAGCCGTTAGCCCCGCCCTTGGAGACCTTGTGGCGCAGGAGCGGCTTGCCGGTGCGGGCGTTGACGCAGACGACGTTGCCGCAGCCGGTGCCGACCCAGAAGACGCGTTTGCCGTCGCGGGTTTCTAGAACGGGCGTGGAGTGGGAGCTGTCCTTCGGCGGGATTTCACCGGGCGTGCTGGCCCAGATGAGTTCGCCGCTCAGTTTGTCGAAGCCGTAGAAGCGATTGGCCGCAGGGCCGTCCGCGCCCCAGTTGGCGGTGATGCCTTGAATGATCACGAGGTCGCCCTCGATGATCGGTGAGCCGACCTTGGAGTTCGGGAAGGTCATGCGCCCGATCTTTTCCATGAGCGACTGACGCCAGAGTTCCTTGCCGTCGAAATCCACGCAGAGGAACACGCCGTAAGCGGAGAGGAGATAAATGCGTTTCGTTTCTGGATCGACGCAGGGGGAGCCGATGGAGTATCGGTTGTAGACGGTGTCGCTGATGAAATCTTTATAGGCGATTTCCCAAAGTTGTTTTCCGGTCGCGGCGTCGAGACAGGCGAGGTGTTCAATCAGCTCTTCTTTTTCACCGCGATAGCCGAAGCTGAAGACCTTGCCGTCGACGATGACTGGAGTGCCGCGGCCATGGGTGTCGCGAGTCCAAGCGGGCGTCGGGTCGAGCTTGCCGTTCGTGTAGTGCTCCAGGCTGGCACCGTTTTGGAGCGGGCCGCGCCAGCCATACATGTTGTGATCTTCTTTAGCGGTGGCGGTGGCGGAGAGAATGACGGTGGAGACCGTGGCGAGCAGCGATTGGAACTTGATCATATAATGTAGAACTGGATTTAACGGGACCGTACTACACACCTGCCGGTCTGCATCATCAACAAAAACGGGAGCATTCATTTTTTCAGCCGTGCAATCGGATCATGATGCGGGAAGAATCAAAATACGAGTCCGTGTCGCCGATTCTATCCAAGACGGGGTTCCGGATGTGATAAATAACCATAATCTGTCGGATAAAGGCATCAATTGCGGCTGTCTGGCGGGAACGGCTGGGCGCAGCCGGGTGGGTTCAAGACAATTAAAGTGGCCAAACGCGATATTTTGACTTCCCTGTCAAACGGAAAAATACTAAAATTTTCGTAATATCGGCCATCTTGAGCCTTTCAAATGTGAGAATCAGCTACTTTTTTTTGCAAAAGACACCGGGATGGATTGACGGTTGGCTAAAAGATTTTAAGATTAGCCTCGTCTGTGGACCTTAGGTTGGCAGGCCGAAATAGCTCCAGCCCGGTTTGCTGAAGAAATTTCGTTCGATCTCGTAAATTGGTTGCTGGATCGTCGGGCTCTCCGGTCGCAAGGCCGGAGAGCCTTCTCTTTTTTTCCGATATCGCAATCAGTCGCGATAAAGATTCAAGATTGGAAGATTGGAAGATTGGAAGATTGGAAGATTGGAAGATTGGAAGATTGGAAGATTCAAGATACAAGATGCAAGATGCAAGATGCAAGATGCAAGATGCAAGATGTTCGCGGGATTTGATTGCCCGCGAAACACGCAAAATGACACGAAATTAATGCGTTTCTAAATTGGCGGAACTCACTTGTGGGGTGAAACAAGTGATTGGTTCATGCACCTCGGCTTTCGTTTGTTTTGCGTGTTTTGCGGGTTTCATCTCTGACATATCATTTCTTGAATCTTGGATCTTATCCTCTTAGATCTCTCCGTGATGAACTGGTATTACGCCACCGAGGGCCGCTCCAACGGCCCGCTGACTGAGAGCAGCCTCAAGCGCCTGGCGCGTGAGGGCGAGATTAGCGGCGGCACGCTGGTATGGCATCCGGGTCTCGAAGAGTGGGAGCCATTGGCGAAACTCCAGCCGGCGATCGCAGAACAGTTGAACAAGGTTGCGAGACTGGTGCCGGTGGATGGGAAGACAGGGAGTATTCCAATGCTGAAGCCGAAGACGCTGGAGGATAAGGGCGGCATTAAAAAATTCTTCGGCTGGGGGAAGAAGAAGTAGGCGCAAGGGTAATTAGGCTGTCGTCGGAGCAGTGGCCCGCTGGAATGGGACCACGACAGGAGTGTCGTGGTTCCGTTGGAACGACGACACTCTTGTCGTCGGAGGCGCGGGACAGAACCGTGGCGCTTTCTTTCGCTAAATCTTCTGCGCCATGGAACCACGACAGGAGTGTCATGGTTCCGTTGGAACGACGGCACTCATGCAGCTAAGCGTGGCGCGGGTGTTTTCGAACGGATGCCTGGTTGGGAAAAGAAAAGGCAGGAACGTTGTTTCTTGCTGAGCCGTCGGTCAGCGAACCGGCTTACGGCACGTCCGAGGGCAGCACGACAGTGGCACCGTTGAGGATGATGGTGCCTGTTGGCCCGCCGACGCTGTCGAACTTTAAGCCAGGTTCACCGCTGACGGTGTTGTTGACGCTGCCATTGAGAATGAGAGCTCCGGAACTGGTTCTCTGTGCTTTGTAGCCGTCGATGCCGGGGTTGACGACCACATTTTCATTAAGCGTTACGTTGACAGAACCGCTGCCGAAGTTGTTGTTCCGGATGCCGACGTTGCCCGCCGAGCTGACCTGGTTGTTGCTGATGACAGATGTGATGCTGGCAGAGCCGCTGGCTTCAATGTGCAGGCCGCTAAACGTGGTCGAGTTCACATTGTTGTTGGTGACGGTGATGTTCAGCGTGGCACCGCTCCCCGAGAGCGGAACAAACAGGCCGCTATGACCTCCCGTCGTCGTATTGCTGTCAATCAATGCAGTAAACACCCCGGAGCTCGGCAGTTCGAGCTGAATGGAGTCGTTGCTCGCGTTGTTGATCGTGTTGTGAGTGATGGTCGCCGAGCCGATGTTGGAGGCGAAGATTCCATTCCCGTTAATGCTGTTGCCATTGTTGATCGTATAACCGGTGACTCCGAAGCTGCCGACCGAGTCAGCATAAAAGCCCCCGTTGATGACGGGGCCTGATCCCGTGCCGAAATTCTTGCCGCCCTGTCCAGCAATCGGTGAGCCGTTGCTGATGAATTTAACACTGCCAGTGTTGACAAGCACGCTTTGGACATAAGGCGTGCCGTTGCCCTGGGTGTAGACGTTCCACACCCGGCTGGTCGTGTTGCTGTTCGCTTGGGCGATGTCGCCGCCCGCCTCGACCTTGGTCACGGGGCTCTCCGCCGTGCCGGTGCCGCCGAGGGTGCCGGCTTTGATGCCGTTGTCCACATCGGCCCCGTGGTTCACAAAGACGACATCGTCCTTCAACACGATCTGGCCTTTCTTCTGGCTCACGACTTTGGTGCCCCGCTTCACGCTCGTGGTGCTGGTGCTGTGTGACTTTTCTTCGTTGCCGATCTTCACGGCGTCATTCTGGCGGTGCACAGGCTCGGCGAGTTGCTCCACCAGATGGCGGCGGCGCGGCTTGAAGGAATCTCTCCAATCTTTGCCCAAGGGAACCTGCAGTTGCACGCCGACGGTCCAGTCGTTGCCGGTGAGGCGCTCGTCCTGATACCACATGGCGCTAAGCACCACCGCAGGAACGGGACGGAACTCCGTGCCGGCTTTCCAGCCATGAACTTTGCCGGTGCCGCCCTTCTGCGGGCCGAAGGGCTGGTTGTCGAAACTGAAGTAGCCCCCGATGAGCTTCAAATCCACCCACTGGTCGAGCCATGGAACGAGCACCGCGAGCTGGGCATCCCAGCCTTCCATGCCTTTTTCGTAGAGTTCATTCACCGTGCGCACTGTGGTGGTGCGGGTGGTCGTGGTCGCCAATGTGGTGCTGTTCACGTTTTGCAAGATTTGGTTGCCGGCGGCGAAGGGGTCGCCGAAGCCGGAGCCATTGGTGCTCAGGCTGGTGCTGCTGTTGCTGAAGCTCTGGGTCGAGACATTGCGATCGGCGAGTTCCCGGCCGCTGAGCGGGATATAATAGTTGCCGGTGAGTTGGAGGTATCGGTTGCCGACTTCCGCGCCCACGCCGAGCTGCCAGAACTGGTTGTTATGCTGGGTGTCGAGCATGTCGACGAAGAGGTTGGTGCCGAGGAACCAGCCTTCTTCCATGAAGGAGGTCCGGCCTTTGTTTTGCAATGCGGCTACCGATTGATCGCTAAACAGATGACGCCAGGCCAGGCCGAGGGATGCGGCGACTTCGCCGCCGGTGCCCACGGAGGAGTAGGGTTCGATGAAGAGGTAGTCGCCGCCGAGTTTTCCGTCGCGTCCGATGGTGCTGATGAGAGGCACGGTGAGGAAGACATTGCCGTCGGTGTAGTTGTCGTTGGTCTTGACTCCGAAGCCCAAGATGGTGGAGGACCAGGCGCTGTCGGCAGTGGAGACGGGATTTTTTCCGACTGGTGCGGGCGAGCCCGCGAACGAACTGGCGGTGAATGCCGGCACGAGGACGGCAGCAAGGAGGGAGAGAACGATTGCGCGCATAGTCTTGGAGTTTGGGAGTGATGCTGCCGGCCCCAAGTGAAACGCGCAGTGGAGCCAGCAAAAGCCAGAGCGCGATGGAGTTGAGACTATCGGGTGTGTGGGGGGCGCAAGCACAAAATTTGCGATTAAATTAGCGGTGGAACGACGGCACTCTTGCCGTCGGCTTATGATATGACACGACAAGAGTGTCGTGATTCCGACCGGAACGACGGGACTCCTGCCATTGAAGTAAAGACGTAGCCGCACTCGTGAGAGTGCGGGAAGAATACACGTCAGCCAACGAAGCTTCCTAATATCCCGCGCTCTCACGAACGCGGCTACGATATGATATAAACCGTATTAAATCTTCTGCGCCACGGCCAGCACGATTTGAAACTGCGGATTCTTCGCGTCGCGGTCGACGACGCGGACATCGATGTTTTTGTATCCGGCTTCTTCTAGCATCTCGTGCAGTTCCACTTCGGAGAATCCGAGCCAGACATCGGCATACATCTGCCGCGCTTTTTCAAAGGTGTGCTTTAGCAGATCGAGAATCACGATGCGCCCGCCGCTTTTCAATATCTGGTGGGCTGCGGCCACGGCGTTGCGGGGATTCTGCGCATGATGCAGCGCCTGGCTGAAGATGGTCACGTCCACGGCGCTCGCTTTGACCGGCGGATTCTCCAGATCACCCAGCCGGAAGTCGAGATTGGCAAAGCCATGTTCCTTCGCCAGTCTGGTGCCGTAAACCACCATCTTTTCCGAATTGTCCACGGCGATGACTTGCTTGACATGCTTCGCGAGCAATTGCGAGAGCGTTCCTTCGCCCGCACCAAGATCGGCGACGACATAAGCTGGCGGCAGCAGGTGCAGCAGCATTTCACCGAGCGCCTTCCATGACCGGCCGGGGATGTAATGCCGGCCGAACTTGCCAGCCAGTGCATCAAAATAGGCGCGCGCGGTGTCAGCCCGTTTGCGGCGGATGAGCTTCAGCGCCGTGTGGTCGCGCTTGGCCTCGCGTAATTCCAGCGCGGCGGCGTCCAGCAGCGCCAGCAAATGCTCGTGCGTTTCTTTTTCTTTGGCGGCAGGCGGAACCAGCCGGTAGAGGCGGTTCTTGCCGGAGCGACGGTCGCTGACCAGGCCAGCGGCCTTGAGGCGCGAGAGCTGGGCGGAGATGTTGCTTTGGGCGATGCCAAGAATTTCCTGGAGCTCCGCGACGGAGAGTTCCTCCTCCCGGAGCACGGCGAGCAGCCGCACGCGGGTGGCGTCGGAAAGCAGAGAAAATGATTTGAGGATTGACGTCATGGCAACCGAGTGCAACATATCAACGTATCATCATTTGTCCATATTAACTGAACCACCCCTATGTCCCGCAGCTACATCTTCTCATCTGAATCCGTCGGTGAAGGCCATCCCGACAAAGTCGCCGACACCATCTCCGACGCCGTGCTCGATGCCTGCCTCGCGCAGGATAAACACAGCCGCGTCGCCTGTGAAACCTACGTGAAGAGCAACATCGCCATCGTCGGCGGTGAGATCACCACCAAGGCCAGGCTCAACTATGACGCTATCGTGCGCCAGGCGGTGCGTGACATCGGTTATGTGAACGACGATGACGTCTTCCATGCGGACAAACTTTTCGTGATGAACATCATCACCGCGCAGTCGCCGGACATCGCCCAAGGCGTGGACGCCAAGGCCGCGGAAGGCAAGGATACTTCCGAGCAGGGCGCGGGCGACCAGGGCCTGATGTTCGGCTACGCCAGCAACGAAACCGATGAACTGATGCCGGCGCCAGTCATGTTCGCCCACCGTCTTGGTCGCGAACTCACCCGCATCCGCAAGGCTGGCAAGCTCGCCAAGTGGCTCCGGCCCGACGCCAAGTCGCAGGTGTCTGTCGTCTATGAAGACGGCAAGCCGG
This sequence comes from Verrucomicrobiota bacterium, assembly GCA_009885695.1. Taxonomy (GTDB): domain Bacteria; phylum Verrucomicrobiota; class Verrucomicrobiia; order Verrucomicrobiales; family Verrucomicrobiaceae; genus VFKE01. Next base: position 13,459 of record VFKE01000157.1, read on the forward strand.
TCGCGATCTCCAATGTCGTTATTTCCACGCAGCACGCCGACGGCGTGAAGCACAAGGTCATCCGCGACTTCATCATCAAGGAAATCGTCAGGAAGGTCCTTCCTGCCGACATGTTGACGCGTAAGACGGAATTCCTCATCAACCCGACTGGCAAGTTCGTCGTCGGGGGGCCGCAGGGCGATACTGGTCTTACCGGTCGCAAGATCATTGTCGACAGCTACGGCGGCATGGGTCGGCACGGCGGCGGCGCCTTCTCCGGCAAAGACCCGAGCAAGGTCGATCGCAGTGCCGCCTACATGGGCCGCTGGGTGGCGAAGAACGTGGTGGCCGCCGGGCTTGCCGAGAAATGCGAGGTCCAGTTTGCCTACGCCATTGGATATCCGAATCCGGTGAGCATCCACATCGACACCTTTGGCACCAACAACGTCGATGAACTGAAAATTGAAAAAGCCGTGGCCGAGGTTTTCAGTTTCAAACCCGCCGAAATCGTAAAGCAACTCAATCTTCTGCGTCCGATCTACTCGAAGACGACAAACTATGGACACTTCGGGAAGA
>VFKE01000172.1 GCA_009885695.1 Verrucomicrobiota bacterium
CGCTCGCCGTTGAGGTTGATGGCGAAGCCGACGAAGTTGGAATATTTCGCGAGAATCCGCTTGATATGATCGGGCTTGGCGAACTCCGCGGCATCGTCCTTCAGATGCAACACAATCCGGCTGCCCCGGCGCTGTCCGGGAGCGTCCTCAATGCTGTAGCCCGTGGTGCCGTCGCTAGTCCATACGAGATGCTCGTCATCATTGCGCCACGAGTGAGTAAAAACTTTTACTTCGCTGGCGACCATGAAAGCAGAGTAAAAGCCGACGCCAAACTGGCCGATGACGTTGCCGCCTTCCTTGCCGCCCTGCTTCATCGACTGAACGAACGCCTTCGATCCCGAATGCGCGATGGTGCCGAGGTTCTCGACGAGTTCCTCGCGCGTCATGCCGAGGCCGTAGTCGGCGATCGTCAGGGTTTTCGCCGCTTCATCGGTCGTGATGTTGATCTCCAGCGGAAGTGTGTCGTCGAAGATCTCTTTCTCCGTCAGTTGCAGCAGGCGCATCTTCTCCAGGGCATCGGATGCGTTGGAGACCAGTTCACGGACAAAAATCTCGCGATCCGTGTAGAGCGAATGAGTGACAATGTCGAGAAGTTGGCCGACTTCGGCCTGGAACTGGTGCTGGGTGGGTTTTTCGGTGGACATGGGGGCGATTCAATCGCAGCAATTGCCATTTTTTCAAGCGGCAGCAGAAGCAGTGCTGGCCAATCCGGCATTTGTTCCTTGAAGGACACCCAATCACGGAGGAGAGAAAAGTTTGACCATCCGGCCATGTTGAAACTCCCGAACCGTCCGCAAATTCCTGGCTGGCTCATTGATGCCCTGATCATGGTCGCCTTGATGACGTCAGCATGGCTCGTCTCGGATCGGCTCGACAAATGGCTCGATCTTCATCTTGATGACGAGACATTCTACCTGGGCCATGGAGCAGATTTTCCGAAGGTGAAGTTGCAGGCCGCTTCCTGGGGGCCGCTCTACTCCCTCTGGTATTGGGCCGTCTCGCATGTGTTTGCTGTGAAAACCCTCAAGCTCTATCTCCTGAGTCAGCGACTTCTCATTCTACTGCTGCCGACCCTGCTCTTTGTGGCCATGAGATCGTTCAGAGTCCGCCGCACGGCCGCCTTGCTGCTCGCATGGTTGTTTGCGATTTCGAATCTTAATGTCGCCACTGAACCGAAAGTGGGTCACTTTGCGGCTGCAGTGCTGCTTGCGACCATCTCCTTGTCTAACCTGCTGCGTGCTTCCAACGCGAAACGCTGGTCCTGCTTGACGATTGGATTCCTCGCGGCGGCCTATGTCCGACCCGAGTTTTTCCTGGCCTTTGCCATCGCAATGATCGTGCTGATTTATCACGAATTCCGTGCCCGTCAAGAAGCTGTCTTCCAATGGGGGAGTTTGTGGGTTCCAGGCGCGACATTGGCTGTCATGATTGCCGCGTTTGCGATCAAAGGGCTGCCTGTCGGCTCGCGGTCGTTCGCAGCGTTCTCCCAGCATTTCAGTTTGAACTGGACTGAGCGACATCCGGAGGCCAAGCTCAACGGATGGACTGATAATGACGTCATAATCTCGAAAAACTTCGGGGCGGTGAACTCACTCACGGGGGCGTTGATGGCCAATCAGGGTGCTGTTGCATTTCATGTCGCACAAAATGCACGTTCACTGCTGCCGGAATTGGCGACCCAGACCTTGGTGCACTTTCCGATTTTCACTGCGTCGGCACGCTGGTGGCGTTGCTCCGAATCAGTGATCATTCTCGGCCTGCTCGTTTTCGCCGGAGGATTCCCCGGTCCGCGTCTAATCGCTCGCAAGATCAAGGCGAATGCGGCTGACCTTTTGGTTTTGGTGCCGCCGCTTGCAGCCGCGCTTGCAGCCGCGCTCGTCATTCATCCGGACTCACACTACCTCATTACAGTCGCGGCCTGCATTCTGGTGCTCGCTAGCGGCTTGATGGCTGATCTCCCGCCAGGCGCAGAATGCCCGGCCTCTCCCCTCTTCTGGCCCGTTGGAGTTTCAATCGTCCTCGCGCTGGTGACGCCAACCTTCGTCGAAAATGCCCGCCCCCTGCCCGGCTACACGTCGATAAGACACCTCAAATCCCTGCGATTTCAGGGGGATGCGATTCTGCTGGCCACGAATGGGTCCGGCCATCATCTGATCGGCCGCAATTGGAAGTCCCTTCCCTCCTGGGACAAACCTCGCGAGGAGGGCTTTCTAAGCTTCATTCGCCGGAACAACGTCAATTTCATCGTGGTCGATCAACGCATGGTCAATGATTCACGGTATCGCGACGACCCGGAATGGCGGCAATTTCAGGCCGATCCGGCCACCGCGAATTTTAGCGAATCCTTTCCTGCCGAGGCCGATTCAGGAGCAAGGATTTTTGTCCGCAAAGATGTACCCATTCCGCATCAGCCTAACAGCCTCTTGAAAAAGTAACCCGGCCATCTTGGCTGAGTGTGCGACGGGCATCCAGCCTGTCGTTTTCTTTCGATTCATGCTTGATGCCTGAAATACACACAGGCTGGAAGCCCGTGTTACTGCCGTTTTTGACAGGTTGCTAAACCCAAAAACGGAGCCGATGGCGAATAGCCTGATGCTGGACTAAGCGTGCGAGGCGCGATCTCACCTTCCGAGCGAGCACATGTGGGCGCGAGAATGAGCCGGTCACGGCAGGGACATCGCCTGAAACGCAATCAGACAAGTCTGGCTTCAAACCGCAAAGCTGAGAGTCCGGATCGATCAGCGGCGCACCGACCCACCGTGACCACCCACGGAAACAGGGGGCACCGTAAAAAATTTGTTTGCTGGCGGCGGGCAGTTCACAGGACCATGGCCGCTGCGGTTGTTGGAATACACGTTAAGCAGCGGAACGCCGCAGCGGGGATTGTAACGAATCGTGGTGCCTCCGGGAGTGCCGCAGTTGGCATTGTTCCAGCCCTGGCCGCGATTGTTGAAGCTGCCGTTATTGCCGTCGTTATACAGACTGTTGTCCCAACCGTAGAGACCACCGGGGTAGGGAAGAAAGCCACCGCCGCCACCTCCCATGGCGTAAGCTTGCTGCACCATTCCGGCGCTTTGAATTTCGGCCACACTCACAGCCGTCTGCGCTTTGATGAGTTCCTTCTGCAATTCAGCCCTGAGTTCCTGTGCGCGACGCTTTTTCTCCGCTTGATCCTTCGCGTAGTCAGTGGCCTTCTGTGCGTCGTAGCCCAGTTTGCCGCGCAGGGGTTCGGGAAGTTCGCCGAAGAGAACTTTCACGATACCTTTCTGGTGGGCAATAATCACCCCATCAGGATCAACCTGGCAGACGCGACAGTTTTGGTAGGAGCGCCCGAAGCTCGTGGTGATGGTTCTGAGGGGGTCACTCGGTGCAGGAGTGGCAACGAGAAGTCCGGCGACGAGGAGGGGCAGCGTGGCTGAAATGATTCGAAGTTTCATGGTCATCAAAGGTATGATGATAACCATGACGACACCGGCGGGTTAGAGTCGAGAATTGTATATGGCGATAATACTATTAATTATAGTTTTTCGATAAATAACCCCATTTCACCTAGGAAAATGTTAAATATTTATGGAACTTGATATTATTTTTTCGCACTTTTTGCGATTATCAACCACAACAGGTGACGGGGGCTGCCAGCCCGCGGAACATAAGTATCTCAATTCCACCAAAGTAGAATGATGCGGACTGGCAGCCCACAGCACTTACAGTCGTAGCCGCGTTCGTAAGAACGCGGGAAATATGGAAGCTCTCCCTGCAGCCCCGAAGCGAAAACGCGGGAAATAGGCCTGCTTCGCTGGCTGCCGTGGCTTCTTCCCGCAACCTTACGAGATGCGGCTACGTTTTATTTAAAAATGCTCTGGCCATGAACCGGTTCACCGCGCTGAGCACGGCTTTTATCGATGCCAATTCAATATTAGTATCCACACCCGCACCCCAGCAAGTCTTTCCACCCGGGGTTTTGATCTGGATGTAGGCCAGCGCGCTCGCCTCCGTGCCGGCGCTGAGTGATTGCTCGCGGAAATTCGCCACTTCAAACGCCGGCGCGCCAGACATCTTCAGTCCATCGACGAACGCGGCGATCGGACCATTCCCCTCCCCGATCACGCGCAACTCGTCGTCTGCGTGCTCGAGACTGGCACGGCAGGAGAAATGACCATCCACCCCGTCCGCGTGGAAATGAATCAAGGCATAGGGTTTGCTGCGTTCGATGTATTCCTTCCAGAACATGCCCTTCAGTTCCAGCGCTGTGACTTCACGGCCCAGCTTGTCCACTTCGTCATTGGCCAGCGGCCCGAATTCGCGCTGTAAATCCTTGGGCAGCTCAATGCCGAACTCGCTTTCCAGCAGATAGGCCACGCCACCTTTTCCGCTCTGGGAGTTCACCCGGATGACTTCGCGATATTCCCTTCCGATGTCCTTGGGATCGATCGTGAGATACGGCACGTCCCAAATGCCACGCTTTTTATCGTAGGCGGTGAGACCTTTTTTGATGGCATCCTGATGCGAGCCGCTGAACGCCGTGAAAACCAGCTCTCCCGCATAGGGCTGGCGCGGCGGAACGGTCATGCCGGTGCAGCGCTCATACATGGCGATAAGCCCGCTCATGTCCGACAAGTCCAGCTTGGGATCGATGCCGTGCATGTAGAGATTTATCGCCACCTGCACGATGTCGAGATTGCCCGTGCGCTCGCCGTTGCCAAAGAGCGTGCCTTCGACGCGATCCGCTCCGGCCAGCAAGCCCAATTCCGTGGCGGCCGTTCCAGTGCCGCGATCATTGTGCGTGTGCAGCGAGATGATGAGCGCATCGCGATTCTTGAGATGCGTGCCCATCCATTCGATCTGGTCGGCATAGACATTGGGGCCGGCGACCTCGACGGTATCCGGCAGATTCAAGATCATCTTCCGCTGTGGTGTCGGCTGCCAGACATCCATCACGGCTTCACTGATTTCCTTGGCAAACTCCATCTCGGTGGCGCTGAAACTTTCCGGTGAATATTGCAGCATCACCTTGGTGCCGCCCGCCTCCAGTCGTCCGATGCGGTCTTTGATCCACTGCGCACCGCGAACCGCCACCTTAATGATGTCCGGCTTCTCCATGCCAAACACGTCCCGGCGCTGCGCGGGTGACGTGGAATTGTAGAGATGAATGATGACGCTCTCCGCGCTCATCAGCGATTGAACAGTTTTCTCAATCAGATCCTCGCGCGCCTGAACCAGGCACTGGATGGTCACATCATTCGGGATGCGACCGTCCTCGATCAGTCTGCGGTTGAAAGCGAACTCGGTGTTCGAAGCCGAGGGGAATCCGACCTCAATCTCCTTGAAGCCGCATTTCACTAGCGCGCTGAACATGTCCAGCTTCTGCGCCACGTTCATCGGCACCGCCAGCGCCTGGTTGCCATCGCGGAGGTCCACGCTGCACCAGATGGGCGCATGAGTCAGCTTGCGCGATGGCCACTGGCGGTTGGGCAGATCAACTGACGGGAACGGCTGGTATTTCTTGGATAAATCAAGGGACATGAGATGGGAAAGTGAAAAGGTTTAAGCGATAAGTCAAAAGGGAAACCATCTGGAAGACGGCAGAGCGAACACAAGCAGTGTCGAGATCAAAAATATTCGGGTGGTTCGTGCCACCCACAGCGGGCGAGAAAGAATTAGTGGCTCGCGACGCCGAGAAGGAGTCGAAGTCGAAGCTGCACTGAAAAGCCCGTGATCATGATCGAGGGAAAATAACGCGCAATACCTCGGTGAGTCAAGAGCTGGTCTGGCATCCGCGTGTCATACTTGAGTAACACGGGCTTCCAGCCGGTGTGTGTTTCAGTCATCTTGCCTGAATCCAGAATGAACGACGTGCTGGAAGCCCGTCACACACTCAGCCAAGATGGCTGAGTTACATTTGCGTGGTGCGGCCGGGCACCGCCAGCTTCACCGCCAGCTTCACGGCTTCGAAAAGACTATTGGGATTCGCCTTGCCCTGCCAGGCGATGTCGCAGGCCGTGCCGTGATCCACGCTGGTGCGCACCAAGGAAAGCCCGAGCGTTGTATTCACCGCAGAATCAAACGCCAGCGCCTTGAGCGGGATCAAGGCCTGATCATGATACATGCAGATGAATGCGTCCGTGCTGCGACGGCGCGAGACAATGAAAGCCGTGTCCGGCGGCAACGGCCCGATCACATCCAGCCCCTGCTTGCGCGCCGCCTCGATGGCCGGCAAAATAATTTCTTCCTCCTCGCGGCGTCCGAACAGGCCGTGCTCACCCGCGTGAGGATTCAATCCGCACACAGCGAGCTTCGGTGCGCGTCCGAGAATTTTTCGCACGGCATCGGCGGTCAACTCGATCACGTCGAGAATGCGCTGCGTGCTGAGCAAAGCGGAAACCTCATCATAACCGACGTGCACCGTTACCAGGCTGCAATTAAGTTCATCCGAGAAGAACGCCATGCAGGAGCGCTTGGCGTGGGTCTTCTCCGCGAAGATTTCTGTGTGTCCTGGATAATGGATTCCCGCGGCGTGCAATGCCTCCTTGTTCATCGGCGCAGTGACGACCGCAGCGACCTCGCCTGCCAGCGCCGCTTCGATGCTCTTGATGACATAACCGTAGGCTGCGGCACCGGTCGCCGCACTCACGGTGCAGGGCATGAATCCACTTTGATCGAATCCATGAAAGTCCAGCACCGCCGGCGCATCCAGCGTCTTGGCAACCTGCGGCCAATCGAACTGCGCGATGATCCGCTGCGGTGCGGCGATGCCTGCCTCACGCGCGCAGCGAACCAGCACTGCCGCATCACCAAAGATCACCGGCACGCAGATTTCGCGGATCGCGGGATTCGCGAGAAGACGAAGACATATCTCAGGCCCAACCCCGGCAGGATCGCCCATCGTGACTGCTAATTTAGGCAAGCTCATAAAGTGGGTTACCATAGGCGGTTGCGGCAAATATCAACCGGGCGAAACACACGAACTGAATCTGCGAAGCTGGAAAGCCTCTTTACCCAATTTATGGATTTCACTCTATATTCATTTCCTAGATCGTTGGAGCAGTCGCAGGTTTCAGTCATGCCGCAGTCTCATCATGAGTCTCCTGCTACTCCGGCGATGCTGGTGCGGCAGGCGCTGAACTTGTATGAATCGATTCTGACAGCCTATGCCTGCGGCATTTTTAATGGTGACGAAAACCGGGCCGCGATGTCGTTCAGATCTCCAGCATCCAAAGTTGACGTTACCGTCGTTAAGGCACCAATCATCGCAGCGCCTGCTGTCATCGCATCTCAACCAGCAGTGCCCGCAGAAGACACTGCTAAATCATTCACATTGTCTGCCGCACAATCCAAATCGACTCTACCAGATTTCTTTGAAGTTTGATCCAGTCAACATTCAGGCCTGGCGCCTCATCACTGAAAAGCACATGCCACCTTCGAACGGCGGTCTGCTGGCCACCCGCTTCGCGTGGCATGAAATCATTCCCACCCGCAGCCATGCCCCAAGATTTGACAAGCCCGCCACGATTGGTGTCCTGGAAATCGCCCAGCCCAATGGCACAGCACACGACGGCCAGCCATTGAAACTCGTCGATCGCGGCCTGGCTTGGAATGATGCACGGGAAGATTTCATCTTCGAAACCGCCATGGTCGGATTCAACCTCCTCCTTCAAGGCAGGGAAAATATCGGAGCCCTCAATTTAATGCTGGTCCTAGAACTGACGGAGCAAAGCAAAGACGAGAATCCGAATAGTGAACGCAACAAATCTGTCGCCACCGTGAAACAGGCGCAGCAGGCGGCGGGATTGTAAATTGCAACACCCCGGTTCGGGCAGACAAGTCATGCACCAGGACTTGCCCCCGCATGTCTTTCCGCTAGCCTGACCGGATGACAGAAACGGTTGCCGCACTCCTCGAAAAATACGCCGTTGTGCCCGCCATCGTACTGGAGGATGTCAATCAGGCCGCACCACTTGCCCAAGCGCTGATTTCCGGCGGATTACCTGTCGCGGAAGTTACCTTGCGAACTCCCGATGCGCTCGATGCACTCAGTCGCATGGCAGCTTTCCCAAACCTGCTCACTGGCGCGGGCACGGTGCTGAATGTATCCCAGGCGACCGAAGCCATGGCTGCCGGAGCAAAATTCATCGTCTCGCCAGGCATGAACGTGGAACTAATCCAATGGTGTTTGGACAAAAATATCACCATCATCCCCGGCGTCTGCACGCCGACGGAAGTCATGCTTGCCATGAATCTTGGGTTGCGACTCGTTAAATTTTTCCCCTGCGAGGCCAGTGGCGGGCTTGAGATGCTCCGCGCTCTGCGTGGCCCATTTCCAGAAATGCGCTACCTGGCCACAGGTGGCATCAAGTTGGAGGCCATTTCAAATTATCTCGCCTTTCACCCGGTGCTCGCGGTCGGTGGCACTTGGATGGTGAAGCCCGAATGGCTCGCGAACGACCGCTTCGACGTGATTGAAGACGGATGCCGCCAGACGGTCGAGGTCGTCAAGGATGCTCGCTGGCAGATCGCGGCAGCGGCCAGGGTGCGAAGCCAATAATTTAGTATTCAGCATTGATCGCACACCATTTCCCCGACATCTTCCATTGGGTCACGGTCCAAAAATTCACCGCCCGCTTCACCATGCTCCATCGCCGCTCCACCGCTGAATCCTACGAAAAGATCGCCACCGTCATCTTTGATCATTCCACCAAGGCCGCAGTTGCGCTCGCGAAAGAAGTCCGGGACTTGATCGAAACCAAGAACAAAGCCGGACAACCCGCCGTGCTCGGCCTGGCCACCGGCTCCAGCCCGGTGCCATTCTATCGCGAATTGATCCGCCTGCACAAAGAGGAGAAACTCAGCTTCAAGAACGTCATCACCTTCAACCTCGATGAATACTACGGCCTGGATACCGATCATCCGGAAAGCTATCGACGTTTCATGAACGACCAGCTTTTCGATCACATCGACATCCCGAAAAAAAGCATCCACATCCCGGATGGCAAGGTGCCGGGCGACCAAATTTTCGACCATTGCCGTGACTATGAAGCGGCCATCGATGCCGCCGGCGGAATCGACTTTCAGATTCTCGGCATCGGCCGAACCGGCCACATCGGATTCAACGAACCTGGATCATCCCGGGAATCACTCACCCGCCGCATCACCTTGGACCGAATCACGCGACAGGATGCCGCCGCAGATTTTCGCGGTGAAGAAAACGTTCCGCGATTCGCCATTACCATGGGCGTGGGCACCATCTTGCGCGCGAAAAAACTCGTGCTCATCGCCTGGGGTGAAAACAAGGCGGGCGTCGTGGCCAAGGCCGTCGAAGGGCCGGTCTCGGAGGCCGTATCCGCGTCCTTCTTGCAAGATCATCCTGATGCCCGGTTTTTCATCGACTCTGGTGCTTCGCATGAACTCACGCGCAGGAAACTGCCCTGGCTCATTGGTCCTGTGAAGTGGACACCGCAGGAAACCCGGCGCGCCGTCTGCTGGCTCTCGTCCTCGGTCAATGAGCCAGTCCTGAAACTTACCGACGAAGAATACAACGAGCACGGCCTCTCCGATCTCCTCAGCGAGCACGGTCCGTCATACGAGCTCAACATCCGCATATTCAACCAGCTTCAACACACCATCTCCGGCTGGCCCGGTGGCAAGCCAGACGCGGATGACACCTTCCGTCCCGAACGCGCGAAGCCGTATCCCAAGCGCGCTCTCATTTTCACTCCCGAGCCACAAGATGCCGTGGTCAGCATCGGGGCCACCATCGACCGCCTCGTCGAGCAAGGGCACGAAGTCCGGGTGGTCAGCATGACCAGCGGCAATCTCCGCGTGCCGGATTCTGGCGTGAACAAATTCGCGTCCATCCTGCTGGAGATCGCCAGCACGATCGCCGAAGGCTGGAGCGAACAGACCGATTACGCGCGCCACATCCTCCAGCTGCTGGCGGAGAAAGGAGAATTTGGAGAGGATCCCCCGCTGCTGCGTCAGCTCAAAGGACTCATCCTCCGTGGCGAATTACGTGATGCGGCGCAGGGTCTCGGTCTGGCCCAGGAAAACATCCAATTCCTCGACCTTCCATTTTATGAATCCGGCCGTTACCGCCGCTTCCGGACTTCTGACGAGGACACCAGCACGATTGCAAAAGTGTTTCACGAATTCAAGCCGCACCAAATTTATGCCACCGGCGACGCCGCCGATCCCTCGTCCGTCAGCGCACTCTGCTTCCGGCTCATCGAGCAGACACTCGCCCAGTGCCAGAAGGAAGACTGGGCTGCGGCTTGCAGTTTGTGGATTTATCGCGGCAAAGAAAAAGCGCTGGCCACGCACGAGATTGACATGGCGGTTCCACTGAGCCCGAACCAGCTCGAACGCAAGGAGCGCGCCCTGACGCGATATCATTCCCTGACCTCCTTGGAGCGCGAGTCGCCCAAGCTGAACCAGCAAACCGCCCAGCAATACGACTCGCTCGGGCTGGCGCATTACGAAGCCATCGAAAGCTTCCAGCGCTGGCGAAGGACGTGATGGCGGGAAAAATCTTTCCCGCTGCCATTCCATAAAAATGCAGGCGCCTGGTCAGTTGAGTGTAAATGCTGTATACAGCGTCCTCCCGTCAGGACTCCCGAAGGATTCTCCAACATGAATGCCAGCGCTGGAAATACCAGTTTGTGTGAAGCGTTCAAACATCGGCTTCTCCTCTTCACCTGACAGATTGGCCAGCGTCGGTGCATACCAGACCCACGGGACTCGCATGTTCATGGGTTTCACTGGCGGGAGAATCACGAAAGCCGAGTGACCCCGCATAAGAAGAACATTGCCTGGCAATGGCAAAGACTTCTTTGGCGAAGAGCCGGGGCCAGACAGCACGGCCAGGATGGGAAGCACACAAAAAATGCCCCGGAAAAGCGAACCGCATCAAGCTTGTTCTAATTTTGACGATTTAATGGCGTGCGCACGCTGAATGGATGCAACAATTTCCCTCTCAATAACGGGCAGCGGATTCAGCAGTGAAAGTTGATCGGCAACTGGACTGACTTCATCGGTCTGCGGATTCCAGTTCACGGGGCCGTATCGACAGGGAGATGAGTTGCCAGTGAGGATGTGGGCAGCGGCATCGCCTTTGTTAAAGTGCCAGAACTCTTGCGGGAAATGCATGAATCCATGTGCTTCCATCACGGCGGTAATGGCAAGGCGGTTCTCGATGAACTCGGGTTCAACAAACTTTGAGCGCATGGGTGTGCGCTCGCTCATTTCCAGGTAGTGATTTCCACGCCAGACTTCACGACCATCATCGCGATGAAAGACGGAGATATCTATAGCAGAGCCGGACATGTGGGTGCCGATCTTTGGGATATTCGCGATAAGCACGAAGGCGCGGCGAAAGACCATTTCAACGGGCGGAATCCTCCCGCTATTTTCCCAGATGCATTTATTGAGAATGGCATCAAACACCTCGGGCTTGCGTCCAAGCTGGCTCTGCATGTCGAGCGAGCGGTAGCCATCCTCGATCTTCAAGATCCAGCCGCGTTCGTTCATCTCGCGGCCAATGGTGATGACATCGCGCACAAGACTCTCACGCATGTAAAAAACACGATCGAGTTCTCCCGCAATTTTTGTGGTGGAGAACTGCATCTGGACATTGGCAGCAGTCGCGGCATCACGCAGGGAGGCAAAGCGCTCGCGGCATTCGTTCACCGGAAAGGCGATGCTTTTTTGCACCAGCGCGTAACCGGACTCCATCTGTTCAGCCCAGTAGTCGCGGCGAGCCTTGTCATCATCCTTGTTGTTGGTCATCATTATTGAGTGAGAGCATATGGGATGCTATTTAAGTGATGCAAGATACTCAAGCAAGTCGGCGGCTTCCGAGGCTGTGAAGCTCTGCAACAGCCCTTCAGGCATGGTGGAAAGTGCGGTGCTGCTGGTGGTTGCAATCTGATCGTGTAAAATTTTTTCAGTGAGTCCTCCCGGCAGTTTGAGTGTCAATTCCAAGGCAGTGTTCGCAACGATGAACCCTGCTTTACTCTCGCCGTTCTTAAGTTTGACAGTAGTCAGTCGCCATGGTTGGTCAACGATTTTTGACGGCGAGAGGATCTGTTCCATCATGGCCGCGCGATTCCATTTCGCGCCGATGTGACTCAAGTCGGGACCGAAGTCGATGCCGGTGCCATTGGTGCGATGGCAGGCGATACAAACGCCGGAGAACAGTGTCCGCCCGCGAGCAGCATCCCCCTTCATTGCCAGCAGCGCATCGGATTTAAAGTCGTTGCCAAGTGCTTTGCGACGTTGTGATTCCGGAAGAAACCGCTCGAAAAGATCGCGCCGCAATGGATCCGGAATGGCGCTGCCTTTGGCGACAGTTTGCGCGCGGATTTCTGACGGCAGCGAGTTGTCGATGAGTGACAGAGCCACGCTCAGTGCGCCACTCCCGGTCGCAAGCAAAGGTTCCAGCTTCGTAACATCACCGGCTTTAAGTTTGGCGAGCGATGCTGCTTCCGAGTCCCGCTGGCTTTTTGTGGCTGCGGAAAAGTCCCTGGTGTTGGGGTTCATACTGGCAATCCAGTCACGCACCAGGAGCACGCCTTCCGTATCAACGATCTTGCTTCCGAGATAAGGCATGTGACCCCGACCTTCGATAACCATGCGGTAAACAAGCACGCTGCGGGCTGGATCACCACTGGCGATGACACGCGCATCTGGCATGCCAAGGTCTCCCTGCACGGGTTTGGCATCGATGATTTTCGATTCCTTTAACAGCGCCTCGATGTTCAGTAACGTTGGCACAGCACCGCCACCATTGGACCGATGGCAGGCGCTGCAATTGGCGTGCAGATAAGATCGGGCGCGTATTTCCAGGGCACCATGTTTGTCGTGTGGATCGACCATCCTGGGTTGCGCGGGTGTGATGCCAATACGGGTTAAAGCATCAAGCTGACGACCGGTGAACTCAGGTGTAACACGGTCGAGTTGCAACGCAGTGAAACCGGGCGCGTAATTGTTCCACAGATTATGACAGCGTAAACACTCCACGCGACTGAAGAACCGCCACTTCTGCGTGAGTTCACCACCCGGTGCAGCCCTGTCCTTCACCTTATAAGTAACTTCATCGCCACGAGCCTGAACCAGCTCGGCGTCAGTCTGCCCGGCGTTCCATCGGTAGCTATAGGCGCCCCACTGGATGCCGTCAAAATGCAACACTTGGGTCTCGATGCGCTGACGCGTCGCCTTATTACCGCGCTCCATTTCCAATGAATAGGTCTTTGCGAGAACCGAGCCTTCGGGAAAGACCCATCGACCGATCTCCATCACCCCGAAGGTCTTGTTGGCCACTGTCACGCCCAGATCCGCCGGCATCCCAACCCAGCGTTCAGCGCTCGCGTGATCGGCCCAGCGTCCAGCATTGATCGAGTACGGCGCCACGCCCGGCGCCGGGGTTTGCTGGCTGACGCTGCCGAACAAACCTGTCTCACTGAGTTTGCGCGGGAAATGCGTGATTTTCCCAGCATTGGGATTTCGCGCCAGCCGCCATAGTCCGCCCCCACCGTAGTCGCAGATGAGCAACTCCCCATCGGGCAGAACACCAAAGCCAACAGGCATGATCGAGCTGTGGCAAAGTTCGCGTAACTCGATAATACGGTCACCCTCCGTTCGCAAAGACCAGAATGTTCCCATCTGCCAGTCGCCATAAATATAAGTCCCTTTCAATTCAGGAAGTTTACTTCCGTGATAAAACTCGCCACCGGTGATGCTCGCCGCTTCTTCATGCGAATGGGCAACCAGAGGCGGCAGGATGGGTGACGGGCCGGCAAGGCGATCTGGTCGCACATCCTGCTTGCCCCCCTCAGTGATGCTCCAGCCGTAATTCCCACCGCGCTTGATGCGGTAGATCATCTCCCATAACTCCCAGCCCACATCGCCGGCAAACAGATCACCGGTCTTCGGATCAAAGGATATTCGCCATGGATTTCTCAGTCCATATGCCCAGACCTCACCACGTGCATTGGGCGTGGCTACGAATGGATTATCCTTGGGAATGCCATAAGCCTTGTTTGCATCAGGATGATCCACATCAATGCGCAATACGCTCGACAGAACGTCACTGACATCCTGCCCCGTGACTCGGGTGTCCGGCGGATCGGCGAGCGAACCATCCCCTGTGCCTATATACAGCATTCCGTCCGGACCAAAACGCATGTTGCCACCGTTGTGCCCGCCCTCCAGCCAGGAGAAAATCACCTTGCCGCTCGCCATGTCCATTCGCGGAGGGCTGTCCTCAGTGACCTTGAATCGGATGATACGCGTGCCATTCTCCAAGGTGGGCTTTCCACCGAGATCCGCCAGACCCCAGACATAAACAAAACGGTTCTCGGCGAAGCGAGGATGGAATGTCAGTGCATAGCACTGAAGTATTTCAGGATCAAACTTCGAGATTTCACCAAAAATATCTGTCGCCCTGACACTATCATCATTCCGAAATGAAACCAGACTGCCACCTTCACTGATAACCACCAGCCGGTCGGTGCCGGGAATGACGGCTGCTTCCAGAGGATGATCAAACGTCAGGTGCGGATATGCCCGCTCCACCCGAAAGGGTAACGGCGGTTCTGGAGTGCCGTGGATACGGGAGGCTGTCCATGGAACACGCTGCTGGGCATATGACACATGGCAGAACAACGTCAGCGAAAGCAGCCCGATGAAATGAAGGAAGCGGCGATACTTAAGACAAAGGAGATTAAAGATGAACGCGTGGCTCATGATCAAGATGGATCCGGGGCGAGTGATTCGTCAGGGACGAGTTTCTTCGTCGCGTCAACCGGCAGCACGATGATCCCGGCCAGCACGAAGGCGCCGGCAAGCGAGAAAAAGACCAGGGTTTTGCCATCGCCTCCGCCTATCTTGAGCAACCATGGCACGATCATGGCGCTGGCGCTGGCGCCAAAGTTTCCCCACATATTACCCCAGCCGCCAGCAGCCGCGGTGGCCCGGCCACCCACGTCCCCCATGAATGACCAGAGCGCGGGATTGGCGAGATCGGTGCTGAATGAAACGACGGCGCAGCAAGCGACCAGCAACCAGGTGGATCCGACAAACGGACAGCACATATACGCCGCGGCACAGACGAACATGGAACTGGTCATCGGCAGCAAGCGACCCCAGCGCAGCCCGAAGCGACGAGTCGCCCAGTCGCAGTAGTAACCACCGGCGATCTGCCCCAACATGCCAAACGCCAGGACGAATGTGACCAGTTGTCCGCCTTCCACCTGCCCGACGTGATATTCCTCAACGAGATAAGTCGGCAGCCATGTCACCAGGAAAACCCAGCCTGCATTCATCAGCATCTGGCTGGTTGCAATGCACCAAAGGCTGCGACTGCGGCAGAAGCTCCACAGAGCACCCTTGAGTTCTCTTCCGCTCAATGGTTTCTCGGCTTCGGCTCTGCCGATCAAGGCCAGTTCCGCCGCATTGACCTGTGAATGTTCGTGCGGACTCGATCTCACTATTTTCCAAAACAGCGCGGCGATGATGAGCCCAACGAAACCGTCGATCCATAGCGTGGCGCGCCAGTTGCCCATCGTTACAATCATCCAAATCGTAAGGAAGGGCGCAAGCGTGCCACCGATACGGCCTCCGAGAGCCACCATGCCGCTGGCTCTGGCGCGGCCGGTCAATGGGATCCATTTGCGAATCAAAGCCATCGACGTTGGATACGCACCCGCCTCTGATACACCGCAGAGTAACCGAGCGATGAGCAGCCCGACAAAACCCGTCATGAAACCCGTCATGAACGTGAACACCGACCAGAGCACAATATAAATCGTCAGCATCGGGCGCGCGCCGAAGCGGTCGCTCGCCCAGCCCGCAGGCACTTGGAAAAGTGCATAGGCAAAAAAGAACGAGCCGAGGATCTGCCCGATTTGCTCCTTCGAGAGACCGAGTTCCCTGTTGAACGAGACCGACTTCACGATTTCGCCCATGCAAATGCGGTCGAGATACAAAATGAACGCCATCAACATCGTGACGCCGATGATGCGATGTCGAATGTTCGTGGGCTTGGCTGAATCAATCATCCAAAACGCTCCAGTCTAGCCAATCGGTTTCTATATTCAACACAAACAATGCTTGCTGTCGCGGTGCGATCAAACAGGGACGGCTTGTAGCACTCAAAGCGGGACAAATGCGCGGAGCGCCTTGCGAGCGAGCGCAGCGATGCGAGCCTCTGGGCGCTGAAACAC
>VFKE01000039.1 GCA_009885695.1 Verrucomicrobiota bacterium
CACACCGAGATACACGCTCCTCAATGCCGCGATTTTATATCTTTCCTCTGTGACCAATTGTTGATATGTCATTCCATATCATGTCGCACTTCTCAGTTGAATCCAAGAAACCCAACACCGTTTACTCTATGCACTTCTCATGCGCCCGGAAGGGGCCGCAAGAGGTGGCAAGAATCTCCCAGACTTCTCGCGCTCCAGCCGGAGCGCAACGCCTCGCTCGCGAGTATCCGGTGGTTCCGCTTCGCTCCACCACCGGCTATGTTCTCCACTCCTTTCTGGAGCACGTGTTCAACTGGTGTTGTGACCTCAAGGTGCCAGGCATCAAACAAGAAGGAGCGAGAGAGCCGAGCGGAGCGAGACAGATAGCCGAAGGCTACCCGAAGGGCGAGGCGGGGGCCGAGTCAATGTCGCCAGACCACTCGCCTAAATTTCGGTCTGCCGAGACGCAGAAGTATTAGGCGAGTAGGTTTCACCATACTCGCGCTCCTTCTACTTTTGATTGCCACTGAATAATTCTAGAATCAATAGGTTACATCAAGGCATTCCACTCTAAACCACTGAAACCCCTTGAATCAGCATGAACCGCAAGCCAGCATCTGCTTCGTGAAGTGGAACGACTTTCTTCAAATCCTGCGCGTCCGGGCCGTCGAGGAGGCTGACGCCCGCGACGAGGTGTGGGATGCCGCCACGTTGCGGAGAATCACGCTCGGTGCCAGGAATCCAGCCGATCGCGCTTCGCAGCTTATCGCAAAATCCCGCGTGCCAAAATTGACGGAGACGCTACGGGTTCCGTTGGTGCCCGGATGGATCGTCGCCAGCGGTGCAGTGGCCTCCTTGATCACCGGTTGCTGTTTTACTGTACTGGGTCAGGAGCGCGAGATCAACTTGCTGGCGCTTCCGCTGATCGCGATTCTGTCGTGGAATGCCTTGGTAATGCTGCTGAGCTTTTTCCCCACACCGTTGTGGCTCGGCAGGCTCCGCAGCTGGCTCATGGACTGGCTCCTGAACCGGTTCAGCACCACCGACACTCATGTTGTTGAGATGAAGAGCATGACGGTCATTAACGCAAGGTTTCGCGCGCTTGTCTGGCCACCCATGCTGCGGCGGACAGGTTTCCGATTCCGCGCGTGGTTTCATCTCGGCGCGATCTTGCTCGCGTTCGGCAGCATCGCGGGCATGTATGCTCGAGGCTGGTCGAAGGAATATCGTGCCGTCTGGGAAAGCACGCTGTTGAACGAGGCCGGCGCACGCACTTTTTTCCACGCACTCTTCACTCCCGCGTCAAAAATCACAGGAGTGGCCATCCCGCTCGATGAGATCAAGCAGATGCATCGTGGCGCGGAGTCTTTCGGAGGAAAGCCCGGTGCCGCGCTGCCCTGGATTCATTTGTATGCGGCCACGCTCGGCCTCTTTGTCATCGTGCCACGGGTGTTGTTCGCGTTATTGGAGTCATTGCGGGCAAGCCGGGTTCCTGTGCTGGTACTGCGCGGCGCGGAGTGGCGGGACTATATCGCGGCAATTCGTGCTTCTGCTCAAGGCGACGGCGCAACCGTCGAAATCATCGCGCACGCCTTGTCACTGGACGAAGCTTCGCGCGAACGGTGGCGGCAGCTGGCGCGGACGCGCTGGCGTGATGCCGGAGCCGTTGACTGCCGCGTGGTTGCTCCAGGGGGCGAGACGGATTTTATCGGCTCATGGAGACCGGCTGCACCGCGCATCCTGCTGGTTTTCAATCTGGCCGCGACGCCAGAGACAGAAGTGCATCGCGCGCTGGCGGAAAGCCTCCTGTCAAAACTGCATCAAACCAGTCCGGCAGCAGTGCTGGCGCTGGCACTGGACGACACGGAATTAAAAAAACGCTGGTCAGGTTTTGCCGATGCCGGTTCCAAGATCGAAACTCGCACGGCTTCCTGGCGCGAGGTGATGCGCGGCCTTGAGGCGGAGTGGATTTAGACGGCAGTTGTTTCCCGCGGCATTCCCGCGTAGGGTGGCCGGGTTGCCCATGCTGGTTCCGCCGCAGACGATCACCCTCAGCCTCATCTCGCACACCAATGCGGGAAAGACGACGCTCGCTCGAACCCTGCTGCGACGCGATGTCGGCGAGGTGCGCGATGCGGCGCATGTTACTCTTTTCAACGAAGCCTACACGCTGATCGAATCCGCCGGGGCGCGGCTCGTGCTCTGGGATACACCGGGGTTCGGCGATTCCGCACGACTGTTGAAGCGCCTCCAGCGCATTGATCGTCCATTGGTGTGGTTCCTCAGCCAGCTTTGGGACCGCGTTACCAATCGTCCGCTCTGGTGCGCCCAGCAGGCCATGAAAAATGTGCGCGATGATGCCGAAGCCGTGCTCTATCTCGCGAATGCCAGCGAGAGCCTGGCCGGCGGAACTTTCGTGGAGCACGAAATGGAAATACTCGGCTGGCTCGGCAAACCCGTCGTTGTGATCTTGAACCAGACCGGATCACCGCGCCCGGCGGAGGAAGAGGCGGCGGAGGAAAACATCTGGCGCGAACATTTGCAGAAGTTTTCCTTCGTGCGCGAAGTGCTGAACATGGACGCGTTCTCCCGCTGCTGGGTGCAGGAGGGTGACCTGATGGATAAAATTTCCGGCGTCCTGCCGCAGGAAAAGCGTGCCTCATTCAGCTTGCTCAGCGCCGCCTGGATGCACCGGAATGAGCATGTGTTCCGCACCGCGATGCGCATCGTCGCTCATCAGCTTACAGCCAGCGCGCTGGACGGCATTGCGGTGAAGCCAAAATCTTTCCTGCAAATCCTCGGCCTCAACCGCGGCCCCTTGGAAGAAGAATGGTCCGATGCCCGGCAAAAACTCAGCGAGTCGCTCGCCGCTCGCGTGGGACAGACCATGAACAAGCTCATCGAACTCCACGGGCTGGACGGACGCGAAGAGAGGGGCGAGCTGCTCAATGCCGCGCGGCATGACTTTGCGGAGCCGCAGCAGGTCGAAGCCTCGGTTTGGACAGCGCTCAGCAGTGTCGCCACCGGAGCACTGGCGGGAGTGGTGGTGGACCTGAAGGCCGGCGGCCTTACCCTGGGTGGTGGGATGCTGGCCGGCGGGCTCTTCGGCGGCTTGAGCGCCTATGCGCTCATCAAGACCTTCAACCTCGTGCGTGGCGAGGACAACAAGCTGCACTGGTCGCGCGAGCATTTCCGCGAGCAGGTCAAACTGGCGCTGCTCGGTTACCTCGCCGTAGCCCATTTTGGTCGTGGCCGGGGTGCCTGGAAGCGCGACCAGCGCCCGGAGCATTGGCAACGGGAGGTGAGCCAATTGGTCGACCACAGTTCCACCTTGACCGATGCCGTCTGGAAGCGTGCTTCACAGGCTGATGCTGGCGTGACCAGCGTGAACGAGGAGATGGAAGGCATGGTGCGCGAACTGGGGCGCGAGACTCTGCGCCGGCTGTATCCCGCCGCAATCAAGCCTGCTCTTCCAGCGGAAACACCGGCCGTCGCACTTTCTTGAACGGCAGCTTCCGCAGGTCGCTGCGGCAGGGGCCCGGTGTGTCGGCCCACAGCATTTGTGATGCGATCTTGTCGTAGGCGCGGCGGTGTGCGACCGCCGCCTTGACGCCGATCACAGACATTTTTTCCGGCTCGATTCCCTGGCTGCGCCACTGCCCGAGGTCGAACGGCGGCGTCTTGGTGCTCGTCAGCAGGATGGTGATGCCTTCGTGCCGCACTACGGCACAGGGGCCCATGTCGAAGGCATCGCCACACATGCTGGCGAGGTGGCTTTGTTTGTCTTCGAGGTCAAAATATCCGTCACCACGAGAGACGAGCGTGACGTCGAGCGCGAGCGGCCCTTCATCGAGTTTGCTGCCCTTGCCGCCGATTGATAATGGGGTGCGGCTTCCAATGGCGTTGTGTTGTAATGCGCGCACAGCATCGGGATCGTTGATGCAGATCGCGGCATTCGCGATGTGATGCTTCACGAATGCACGCAAGAGCCCCGTGCCATCGCCCGGCGCGCCGCCGCCGATGTTGTCGGAGGGTTCCGCGATGACGACCGGCCCAGATTTTTCCGTGCGCGCCTCGCCGGCTTGATTCACCACCTTATCGACCGGCTTGTCCGTGGCATTGCCTTCATGTCGCAGCTGCCAGGCCAGAGCACACAAGTCATCCAGCAACTTCCCTGCCGCATCTTCGCTTCCCGTGGTCGATATAGCAAAGCTCACCCCGGTGTCCGGCGTATCCGCAAAGGAGAATCCGGCCACCACATTGACCGCGAGAACCTCGGGATGCGAAGCCTCAAGCTCCCGCGCCATCGCCTCAAGTTCCCGCATTGGCGCTGCTGCCGTGCCGGTGCCGGTCGGTGGCCACATGATGCCGCTGTGTTTCCAGTTCATTCGAGGGATGGAAACGCGGTCGCCGACTGAAGTCGAAGACCACATCGCCGCCAGTTGCTCTGCCGCATGCACCGCCATTTCACGGCCGTCCGTGTGGGGATTCTCGCGATACGCAACGAGACAGTTCGAATGACGCGCCATCCGGGCGGTAAAGTTCGCATGCAGATCGAAGACGCCAAAGACCGGTAGTTTCTCCGCACCGGCCAGGGAACGGATGCGCTCCAGCAGTTCGCCTTCCACGTCATCGTAAGATTGCGACACCATCGCGCCGTGTAGCACGAGATAGATGGCGTCCACGCCTTCTTTCAGCGGCCCGGCGGCACGTTTGGAGAATTCTCGCCACCACTCCTCCACGACCTCGCACTCCACCATCCCGCTGGGAGCCGCGCGCATGTCCACCGTCGGAATGATCTCCCAGCCAAACCGCTCCGCAGCCTCCAGCATGCCCCCAAGAGGCGAGGCATCACCCCGGCAGGCCAGCAGTTCATCACTCAGCCCAACGTGAAAATCGCGCAACGATGTTGTGCCCTCCACGAACGTGTGAGTTTCGTGGAAGAGGCCGGCGAGGAGGATGCGCTTCATGGAATGGGGTATTCAAATACTGCAAAACGGCAATTACTGCTCAAAAAAATTGAGTCTTGGCATCCCAAGTAGCGATGATATTTCGTGCGCGCCAGGGTGTCGTAGTTCAATTGTGTGGAGAAGCGATCACGCTCTTGCGCAACAGCCCCCTTCTTTTTACACTCTCCCTCCATGAATCCCTGGTTCGAAATCACCAACGTCGCTGAAGTCCCTTCTCCCTCATTGCTCGTCTATCCCGACCGGATTGAAGAAAACATCCGGCGCATGGTCGCGATGGTGAACGGCGACGCCGCGCGCCTCCGGCCCCACATGAAGACCCACAAGATGCCGGAGGTCATAAAGCTGCACCTGAAGCATGGCATCACGAAGTTCAAGTGCGCGACCATCGCCGAGGCGGAGATGACCGCCGCCGCTGGCGCGCATGAGGTGCTGCTCTCGTATCCGACGGTGGGGCCGAACGTTGACAGGCTCATCGCGCTGATTAAAAAATTTCCGGAAACAAAGTTCGCCGCGGTGGCTGACAGCGAAGCCTCCTGCGGGGCTCTCTCGCAGGCTGCTGCCGCGGCTGGGTTAGTTATTGATACCTATATCGACATCGACTGCGGCATGCATCGCACCGGAATCGCACCGGATGATGCCGCCGTGAAATTGTATCAGCTTATTGCGACAATTCCCGGACTGAAAGCCACCGGTATTCATGCGTATGATGGCCACATCCACGATCAAGACCTGACAACCAGAACGAAGGCGGTGGAGTCCTCATTCGCGCTGGTGGAGGTATTTCGCGACAGACTTGTATCGCTGGGTGAATCCGTGCCGCATTTTATCGCCAGCGGCACACCCACTTTTGGGATTCATGCAATACGAGGTGCACATGAATGCAGCCCGGGCACCTGTGTTCTTTGGGACTGGGGCTACGGCACGCGCCATCCCGACCTCGATTTCCTTCACGCGGCGCTCGTGATGACACGCGTCATCAGCAAACCGGCCGGTGGTCGGCTCACCTGCGACTTGGGACACAAGGCCATCGCCGCCGAGAACCCGCATCCACGGGTTCATTTTCTCAATCTGCCCGATGCCAAGGCTGTGATGCACAGTGAGGAACATCTCGTGCTGGAAACCCCTCAAGCCGCGAAGTTCAAGATTGGCGACGTGCTCTATGGCGTGCCATGGCACATTTGCCCGACCGTGGCGCTTCACTCGTATGCGAATGTGGTGCGAGACGGTCGTGTGGTTGAGAATTGGAGCGTCGCTGGCCGCGAGCGAATCATTAGCTTCTGAGAAACGGTCACTTCCGTGCTAGAGCGGTTTAAATAATTTCGTAGCCGCGTTCGTAAGAATGCGGGGAATAGGGAGGCTCTCCCGCAGCCGTGAAGCGAAAACGCGGGGAATAGGCAGACTTCGCTGGCTGCCGTGGCTTCTTCCCACACTCTTACGAGATCCGGCTACGTCTTTTTAAAAATGCTCTAGTAAGTCGACTGACACATCTGGAAAAGACCGGACACCGACAGCTCCAACTGGAGCTTGGGCCACGAGATGGTATAGCCTTCAGGTGAGAGTCGGGCTGACTCCTTGGTGGCCTGATCGGCCCTCGCGAGCCTGGCTGAGATCATGTCGGTACGAACACGGTATTTCCGACCGTTCGCCCTGATGATCATGTTGTTTCCTTCGAAGGATATGCGCTCGATTAAGTATGCCATGGCATAAGCTGGTTATAATTACCATAATGCAATAGGCTCGTATTTGCAACTGCGTTATTAGAGCGATTTAAATAAATTCGTAGTCGCGTTCGTGTTGCGCAGCCACAAAGCTAAAACGCGGGAAATAGGCACGCTTCGTTGGCTGTCGTGGCTTCTTCCCGCACTCTCACGAGATGCGGCTACGTCTTTTTTTAAAGATGCGCTGGTTGTTGGACCGATTTATTGCAGCAGCATCCTCACCAGTGCGGCACCCATGCGCTGCACCAGCCACCAGATCGAAAGCACGATCCATCCGGCGGCGATGCCCACGAGAAGCACTTCAAATAATTTCACCAGTACGACCGTGCCGCTGGCCACGCCGATCTCATCAAGCGTATCAAATTCCCGTCGCCGCATCTTGAATGAAAGCGCAAACACCAGTGTCGCAATGATCAGCACCGCTGTTCCGAGCGTGACCAACAGCAGCAGAGTGAGCCGCTCTGCCTGGAAGATCGAGGCCAGCAGCGCATCCATCTGCTCGACGGGGCGCACCAGCAGCGTGCCGTCGGATGGGTCTTGATAGCGTCCAAGCAGGATCGCCTGCGCCTTGGCATCGTGGGGCAGCGCAATCACCGCTGTCAGTGAATAAGCTCCAGGATCGCCGTGGAAATGGAAATTATCGAGATTCTCCGCAGTGACTTCAGTGAACATCCTCACGGCGTTGGTGGTGGCGACGTTGCCATCTTTGCGTTCGAGCACGGTGCCGGTCTCGGTACTTTTCACCACATCATCGTGCCCGTGCGCGATGCCCTCGATTAGCCAGGCTGTTTTTACATCAACGAATGCCGCCTCATCATCTGCCGAGTGAGATTCCGCAAGCACGCCGGTGACACGCAATTTCACGGGATAAACACCGGCAATATCGAACACTTGCTCGGGCGAGGTCGAGAGCGTGCTGCCGGGACGAAGTCCATGCCGTCGCGCCAGCCGTGCGCCGACCACGCAATCGCCGAGTCGCGTGATCATCCTGCCTTCCGCGATATGCAATCCGCGAAACGCGAAGTAGTCGAGCGACGTTCCCACGACCGGTGCCTCCTGCGCATGATAGCGTGCGTAGATGGGAATCACCTTCGTCAAACCGGAATCGCGCAACGTCTCCATCTGCTTCATCTGGATGGCCTCCACACCGCGCCTGCGGAAATAGAGCGCGTTCAGTGTCAGCTCCAGCGCGCTGCCCTTGGCGCCGAGCACCAGCGGCGTGGCTCTGGCGCGGGCGCGATATTCCCGCTGGGCGATCTCCATCAGTGAACGAACGGCCAGCGGCAGCGCCAGCGTCAACCCGAGCGCCAGGGCCAGCAGCAGCGTGCGCGCACGATGACGCGCGATATAGCGCCACGCCAGATGCAGACTGCCCGCCGCATTCATAGAGTCCATTCCTCCACGTTGATCACTC
This sequence comes from Verrucomicrobiota bacterium, assembly GCA_009885695.1. Taxonomy (GTDB): domain Bacteria; phylum Verrucomicrobiota; class Verrucomicrobiia; order Verrucomicrobiales; family Verrucomicrobiaceae; genus VFKE01. Next base: position 8,082 of record VFKE01000039.1, read on the forward strand.
GGTCGAGCTGCGAGGACAGGGCGCTGTCATGCGTGACCACGACCAAAGCAGCCCGCTTTTCCTTCGCATAACGCGTGAGCAGACTCATCACGATCTGCGAGCGCTTGGCATCCAGCGATGCCGTGGGTTCATCCGCCAGCACGGCACCCGGTGAGTGAGCCAGCGCCCGCGCCACCGCCACCCGCTGACGCTCGCCTTGGGAAATCTCGCTGCACAAGCGGTGCCAGTGTTGCGCGATTTCCAGGTGACCCGCGAGTTCACGGGCTTGTTCCCGAACGTGATCGTCAAGGATGCCGCCCAGTCGTGCGGGCAGCAGGATGTTGTCCTCCACACTGAGGTAATCGAGCAGGGCGAAATCCTGGAACACCAGACCGAGCCTGCGCAAGCGCAGCGCCCGGAGTGATCTCGCAGAGAGCCGCGCCGCGTCTTCACCGCAGATGTTCACAGTGCCCGTGTCCGGTTTGAGAATGCCAGAAAGCAGGCGTAAAAAAGTGCTCTTGCCAGTGCCGCTGGAGCCGCCGATGCCCACGGTCTCGCCCTCGGTCGCGGAGAAATCCGCCACGCTCAACGAGAAGCCGCCGTTGGGATAGGCGAAGCGCAAGTCGTGAGTGGAAAGCATGACTGCATCAAACGCAGCATCCGCGCCGCATCAATCCGCATTTTCCGACGCCGCCAGAAGAGCCTCGGCGCGCTCGACTTCTTCGCTGGCAGAAGCCCAGGCCGTGAATGCGCCCGCCAGCCCAGTTTCCACGACCGCATAGCGCGCGCTGAGCACGCGCACTTCCTCGGCATCCGCGCCAAAGCCCTCGACTCCCATGCGTTGCGTCAGAATCTTTTTTTCCTCTTCAAACCGCGCGATCTCGGCTTCGACTACGGCAAGTTTGTCCTGCAAGGGTTTCAGCACCCGGTTGCGCTCCTGCCGTCGCTGCGACTCCAGCTTTCGGAGATCGCGTTGATTACCCTCTGAAGCATCTTTCTCGCGGGAAGGTTTGGCTTGAACAACAGGCGCGGCATTCTGCGCACTGCGTTCCTCAGCTTTCTTCTCCAGATAATAACTCAAGTTCCCCGCGTAAAGTCGCGGCGGCTCGCCCACGCGGAACTCCAGCGTCCGGGTCACAAGCGGGTCAAGGAAATCACGGTTGTGCGAGACGATCACGTAGCTGCCGGTGTATTCCTCCAGCGCGCGCTGGAGCACGGCCTGCGAACGCATATCAAGGTGGTTCGTCGGTTCGTCGAGCACCAGGAAATTCGAAGGCGTGAGCAACATGTTGGCCAGCGACAAGCGCGCCCTCTCGCCACCGCTGAGAACGCGCACGGATTTTTTGACATCGTCGCCGCGGAAGAGAAAGCAGCCGAGTAGCGTGCGCAGTTGGGTTTCGGACATGCCCTTGGCGCTTTTCTCAATGGTCTCAATCACGGTCTTCGAGCCATCGAGCGCGTCAGCATGATCCTGCGAATAGTAGGCAAGACGGACGTTGTGTCCGGGAACCCGTGTTCCACTCGTTTGCTTTTCCACACCGGCAACGATTTTGCTGAAAGTGGTCTTGCCCGCGCCGTTCACACCGACGATGGCAATGCGGTCGCCCTTGCTGATTTCAAAATCAAATGGCTTCAACACATAGCGCGCGCCGTCGTAACTCTTCGCCAGACCCTCCATCCGCAACACGGGTTGACCGCTGGGCGGAGGCTGCGGGAAACGGAAACCGATCTCGTCATCTTCGTCCTCCATCTCGATGCGCTCGACCTTGGCGAGTTGCTTGACGCGGCTTTGCACCAGGGATGCCTTATTGGCCTGCGCACGGAAGCGGTCGATGAAACGCTGCGTCTTGGCGATCTCGCGCTGCTGGTTGGTGGCCGCGCGTTCGAGCTGTTCCTTTCTCGTGCGGCTCTCGCGAACGAAGAATGAGTAGTTGCCCGAGTAGAGCGTCACACCGCCCTGCTCGAAGGCGAGCGTGCGGTTGGTGAGATTATCTAGCAACCGGCGATCATGGCTGATCAGGATGATGGCGCCGGGATAGGTGTTCAGATAATCCTCCAGCCAGACCACGCTTTCGATGTCGAGATGGTTCGTCGGTTCATCGAGCAACAGCACGCTGGGTTCGATGAGCAGTAATTTTGCCAGCGCGATGCGCATCTGCCAGCCGCCGCTGAACTCGTCGGTGAGTCGCTCCAGATCCGCACGAGAGAAACCGAGCCCCGCCAGCACGCGCTCGATGCGAGGTTTCATCTTCGCCACGTCGTGATGTTCGGCGCGGATTTGCAGGTCGCCGAAAACCTCAAGCGCTTCGTCATACTCCGGCGTTCCCGGCTCAAATGTTCCGAGAGCCTCGCTGGCTTCGTCAAACTGACGCTCGATATCAAGCGCGTCGGCAAAGGCGGACTCGGCCTCGGCCATGAGCGTGCGGCCCTTGATCTCCACTCCCTCCTGCGGGAGGTAGCCGACCGTGACCGTCTTGGCCTTGACGATGCGACCCTCATCCTGCCGTTCGATGCCGGCGATGATTTTCATCAACGTGGACTTGCCCGCGCCGTTCGGTCCCGCGAGCGAGATGCGTTCGCCCGCGCGCACGGTGAAGTTCAGCCCGCCGAACAATCGCCGCGGGCCGTAGCTGATGCCGAGATTGTCCGCAGCGAGCATGGGGCGGGATTCATGCAGGAGAATAGGCCGTAGTGCAAGTGAGCAAGTCACTTCTGTCCCGGTTCGCGTGGGGGAAATTATTGACTCGACAAGCTTGATGCAGACGCACGAGAATGGTTGATATAAGCAGGCGGCGACGAACACACAAACTTGTTTGTGATCCACACTGTTCGGCGACTTCCACGCCTCATCCGAGCAATGAAACCACAACATCAATCTGCATCGCGAGTGCTCTGGGCAATAGCTTGGCGTTCCATTGTCTTCCTGCCGATGATGCTTGGTATGTTTCTGCTCCTGTTGGTGCACGTCACCGGTCTTTTCATGCTGCCGTTCGTTGGAGGCACCTGCCTTTGGTGCGGGTTTTGGCAGTATGGTTTTGTCTCGTTTGCGGTGTGGCTACTTCTCCTCTGGTCATGGCGACACTTTCGTCTTCGCGAGAATTTCCAGGATCCTCCATCTGTCCTATGAGCACTCTCAGCCGAAGCTATTCAGCAGGAGCATGGGGCGGGATTCATGGCGGAGAATGGGCCACAGTGCAAGCGGGCAAAAGAGTAGCTCGCGAGCTACATTTCATAAAATCGAACGAAGTGCTTCAGACAGCGCAGCAGTAGAAGCTGCGCTGTCGCCGCTTTTCCGGTTTCAGGCGGCGCCATCGCCGTCTGGGCTGGCATGGCAATGCTCATCAATCTCAGAGAAGGGGCCTGGCGACGAGGCGTCACCAGCACCGGTCGGAGCGACGAGGCGTCGCTTCTACCCCGTCCCGCGTGCTGGGAAATAATGACTCGACAAGCCAAGTGCAGACGCTCAAGAATGTGTGATATAAAGCAGGGCAGTGACAAACTTACAAATTTGTTCGTGATCCAACTGTTGGGCTAAGAATAATGAGCAACTCGAACACAACACTTAGTTTGCCTCTCGCGTGGACGAAGCCCAGATCCAAGGCTCGATTGCACATTCTCCGAGCCCACGGATCGTCGAGGGCTGTAATTATTAGACGTAAGCCTAGTAAACGCGCACATATCATTTCGTGGGATACGGCATCTGACGCACTGGAGTATGGATCATGGTTCAGTGGTCGGATTTACTCTGAGAGATGCGACCTTTCTTGGGATGGTTGTTGGATGGGTTACCTCGCCATGGGCTCAGGCGGTGAGACATGGAATGGGATTTGTGAACCGCCATGGCTGCGCACGGTCGCCGACGTCCCCAACATGGGAACTTATGCAGGGGGCGGATTTTTCCCCGATGCGCAGACGCTTCGATCAAACGACGTTTGGCACTATGACCGCTCGCTCAGCGAGTTCTCCAAATCTAAGAAGTTTCCTTTTTCGATAGAGCGCATGAAATCGGGCGGCGAAGTGTTTCCAATCCTCTCTCATCGGTTGGAACGAGATGGTTGGAAGCGTGAGGGTGACTTCGGTAAGGATCAGGAGATTTCCCTGAAGCACAGTTCGTATTCCACTCTCTGCCTATACGATCCCGGATGGTCGTGGCAACCCACCTCTGAACATCCGGTTTTGCGAATGTTCTACCGGGGTTATTTGGTGCACGGCTACACCTTTGAATTTGTTCTTGATCGCTCCAATCTTCTTGATGCGGAGGTCGATTGGGCAACGTGGGATGCGAAAGGCGACCTTCTAGTCGCGCGGAACGGAGCGATTGAGCGCTACTCCCTTTCAGCATTGAAGAGCGGTTCTCCTGACTTTTTTCTCGATTTGGAAAATCTCACTCCACCAACAAAAGATAAATGCCTTCAGCATTAAAGTGTCACGACTTGATTTGGTTTAGCGTCATATATCTGAGGCTCTCACGAACCCGGTAAAAGCCTTGACCCGCGTGCTCGCTGCGGTCTAGTTTCACTCTGATCGATCATGCCGCGCCCCTGCTTCACGTTTCTGCTTTTTCTTTTTTTGGCGGCGCGGGTTCATGCCTTCGACACGGTGATCCTCGATCCCGGTCATGGCGGCCACGATCGCGGCGCGGCCAATGGCTACGTCTTTGAGAAGCATCTGGCGCTCGACACTGCACGCCGGGTGCAGCAACTACTCACCAGCGCCGGATTGAAAGTGGTGATGACACGCGAGTCCGATGTTTTCATCCCGCTCGAAGGCCGGTCGGCCATCGGCAACAGCCGCTCGAACGCGATCTTCGTCAGCATCCATTACAACTACAACCGCGGCGGGTCTGGTCACGGCATCGAGACGTATCACTGCCACAATGCGGGCTATCCGCTTGCGGCCTACATCCAGGCTTATGTCCTCAAGGAGAGCGGGCTGGATAATCGCGGCGTGAAGCGCGCCAATTTTCACGTCATCCGGGCCACCACGAAGAATCCCGCCGTGCTGGTGGAGTGTGGCTTCGTCAGCAACCGTTCCGAGCGTGGCGCCATGATGACCGGCAATTACCGCAATCAGATCGCCGAAGGCATCGCCAAGACGCATGGGGACAGGTAAAATGTCACATGAAATGTCACATGGGCGGGATTCATGGCGGAGATTGAGGCGTAGTGCAAGCAATCAAGTCGCTACAATCTTCGACCATTTGCTGGGAAATAGCGGCTCGATAAGCATGGCACGATTCCTGCCCAAAGATCGGTGAACGCAAAGCGATGATTGCCTTTTCAGGGCGGGTCGAGTAACCTCACTCTGTGAATAACTGGCATGACTGTCTTGCAGTAGAGCGCGACCCTCAGCGGGTCAGTGGGGCGTGGGTTTTTCGCGGAACGCGGGTTCCCGTGCGTGCTTTGTTCGAAAACTTGGAAGACGGAGCGACCGTGGATGAATTCCTTGAATGGTTTCCAGGCGTGAAACGCGCCCAGGTGAACGCGGTTCTGAAACATGCGGAGTCCAGCCTGCATGCCTCTGTCTGACCATGCGGATACTTTTCGACCAGGGTGCTCCGGCTCCGTTGCGCGCATATCTGCAACCCCATCCCACAGACACGACGGCAGAGCGCGGCTGGTCCACGATTTCCAACGGTGACTTGTTGAAGCTTGCCGAGGATGACGGCTACGAGGTGTTCATCACCACGGACCAGAATTTGTGCTATCAGCAAAACCTCGGGGGACGTCGCCTTGGCATCGTGGTGCTCATGGCCACATCGTGGCCGCGCACGAAAAAACATATTCCTGAAATTCTCGCGGCAGTCGGCAGGGTGACCGGAGGAGGCTATGAAGAGGTCCCGCTCTTACCATGACAGCGACCAAGCAAAACAGTGAGATTGCATTGGTGACAACTGCATTAGCTTGGCACCGGGCATGTTCCGCAAACACCTTGACCCGCGTGCGCGCCACGGTCTAGTTTCGCACTGATCAATCATGCCGCGCACCTGCTCCACGTTCCTCTTTATACTTTTCCTAGCAGCGAGGATTCATGCCTTCGACACCGTGATCCTCGATGCCGGTCACGGCGGTCATGATCGCGGCGCGGCCATCGGCCACGTTTATGAAAAACATCTGGCGCTCGACACCACGCGCCGGGTTCAGCAACTGCTCACCAGTGCCGGATTAAAAGTGGTGATGACGCGCAACACCGATGTTTTCATCCCGCTCCAAGGCCGTTCAGCCATAGGCAACAGCCGCTCGAACGCAATCTTCGTCAGCATCCATTACAACCACAGCCGCGGCGGGTCCGGTCACGGCATCGAGACATTTCACTGCCACAGAACGGGCTACCAACTCGCGGCCTACATCCAGGCGTATATGGTCAAAGAGAGCGGACTGCAAAACCGCGGAGTGAAACGGGCAAATTTCCATGTCATCCGGGCGACGACAAATAATCCGGCCGTGCTGGTGGAATGCGGTTTCGTCAGCAACCGGTCTGAGCGCAACGCCATGATCGCTGGAAATTATCGCAATCAGATCGCCGAAGGCATTGCCAAGGGCATCATCGCGTATCGACAAAAGTAATACCTATCCGATCCGGTCATGGTAGTAACCTGCGGCCAAATGTGCGAAGAGGAAGAGGCTGCGTTCGCCCGCGGCGTCACTGCCGCGGAATTGATGGACGAGGCGGGAGATGGCATTGCCCGAGCGATTTCGCAATTCTTCCCGCGGGCAGGCCATGCGGTGCTTTATCTCGGCAAGGGAAACAATGCGGGTGACGCGCTGGTGGCTGCGCGGCATCTGCTGGATACCGGCTGGACTTTGTGGGCACGGCTGGCATTCAAGGATGAGGAATTCAAGGAGCTTCCGAAGCGGCACTGGAAATCACTGTCAGGAAGAATCCCCACACTGGATTCACCAGCTTCAGTCGCAAAACTTGATGGCTCGGTGGTGTTGCTAGACGGTCTGGTCGGCATTGGCGCGACGGGTCCACTTCGTGGTGCGCTGGCCGATGCGGTCATTGAAATGAACAATCTGCGCCATACACGGCATGCGGTGACGGTGGCGATGGATATTCCCTCGGGTCTCGGTTCCGGTGGAGTGTGCGTGCAAGCTGACTGCACGATCACGGTCGGGCATGTGAAGGACATTCTGCTGACGGATCATGCCGCTGATTTTGTCGGCCGACTGTCGATCTCTCCCTTGCGGGAGTTGCCAGTCGCAGCGGGTGACGACACGCGCTGCGTGCTGACTCCGCAGTTGCTGCTGCCCATGCTGCCGCGCCGGACATTCGATTTTCACAAGGGCGAAGCGGGCCGCGTCGGCATCTTGGCCGGATCGCGCGGTTATCTTGGCGCGGCGATTTTATGTGCAACCGGGGCCTTGCGTGGCGGTGCGGGGCTGGTCACGCTGCTTGTGAAGGATGAAATTTATCCCATGGTCGCCGCGCTGGCTCCGCCGGAAATCATGGTGCAGAGCGTGAAGGCTTACCGCGAGGTGCTGGAGGTAAAACTGGATGCACTGGCCATCGGTCCAGGGCTGGGAGCAGCGGATGAGGATGAAGTGCTGGAGGTCATCGCCAACGGGACGGTGCCGATGGTGATTGACGCCGATGCCATCAACATGCTCGCGCGGCGCGGCCTCGACGGATTATCGTACGCCGCCGCAACCCGGTTGCTGACGCCGCATCCCGGTGAAATGGCGCGACTCATCGAACGGGAGTCAGGCTGGCAGAATTTGGGGCGCGCTGAACTTGCCGCGGCCTTCGTTAAAAAATACCCGCAGTTCACGCTCTTGCTCAAAGGTGCGCGAACGGTTATTGCGTCGCAGAATGCTCCACTCTCGTTCAACACCACAGGCCACCCCGGCATGGCCAGCGGAGGCATGGGCGATGTTCTGACCGGTCTCTGCGCCGCGCTGATGGGGCAGGGAGTGGCGTTGCACGCCACCGCCTGCCTCGGTGCCTGGCTCAGCGGTCGAGCGGCGGAGATTGCGGTGCGCGATGGCCGGGAATCCCAGGAATCACTCGTGGCGCGCGATGTGGCGGCGCATCTCGGAGCGGCCTACACGGATTTGCGCGCCCTAATTTTCTGATTGGGAGCGTGTTTCGCGGCATTGCGCTTTGCTAAGATCAAAACTAGAATCGCGGCATCATGAAAAGCAAAGGACTCGGCTGCCTCATCTTCTTTCTCATTTTTCTGCTGCTCGCCAGCGTGGTGGTGAACTTTCTCCAGTTCGCGGCTCACTTTGGCCTGTCAGAATCGTTGGCCGGCGAAATCGAGCAGCCGCCGAAGTTCCACGAAATGCTGGAGCAGAAGGGGGCGGCGGAATCGAAGGACAAAATTGTGCGGCTGGATCTCGAGGGCATCATCTCGAGTGGACCGGCTGAGGAGTTTTTTGGTAGCGGCGGATTAGATTTGGAATCGCTCAAGCGCGCGCTGCTGCAGGCCACGGAAGACACTTCCGTGAAGGCCATCGTCCTTCGCATCGATTCGCCCGGCGGCGAAGTGACGGCATCAGACACGATCTATCATGCCGTGAAAGAGGCCGCCAAAAAAGTGCCGGTGGTTGTTTACATGGATTCGCTGGCCGCGTCCGGCGGCTACTACGTGAGCTGCGGCGCCACCAAGATCGTGGCCAACGAAACCACGCTCACCGGCAGCATCGGAGTCATCATCCAGTCGTTGAACTACAGCGGCGCATTTGGAAAAGTCGGCATGGAGACCATGACCTTTGTCAGCGGGGCGTTCAAGGACACGCTGGGCGGGTCGCGGCCCATGCGCGATGAGGAGAAAGCCTACGTGCAGGGACTGGTCACAAATATGTATGAACGGTTCCTTGGCATTGTCTCCCAGGCGCGACATATCGACAAGGAGACACTGAAAAACGGCATTGCTGACGGTCGCGTTTTCACCGGGGGCGAAGCCATGCAGAAGAAGCTCGTGGACCAGATTGGCTACATTGAGGACGCTTACGCGACCGCGCGTGATCTAAGTCATGCTCCGAACGCCAGCGTGGTGCGCTACCAGCACCGCGGGTCGTTGCGCGACCTGCTGGACGTTTTCAGTTCCGCGCAGGACACGAAGGGTCGGGTGAAAATCGATCTCTCCGACCGGCTGATCCCACGGCTCCAGCCTGGCAAGATGTATCTGCTTCCCGCACATATGGCGCCGTAAGGCGGCGGAAGCGCTGGAGCGCGAAAAAATGAAATGATGGAAAAGTGGAAGAATAGGATCGCCTGCGGAGTTGAGGGCGACGATTCAGCTTGAATAACAACCGCTTCACTCCATCACTCCATCACGCTAACTTTCCAGCTTACCATTCTTTATTCCCCCGCCCTAATGTCAGAAGCTGCCACCTTGGAAATCATCCGTGATCTGTTTGGAATCGCGGCTGTGGCGCTGGTGATCGGGCTCGGCCTTTATGCTTTCATTCGCGCCGGCGGCGGACCGCAGTGGAACTGTGACGGCAACGTACTCTCACGCCCCTACGACTGGTCGGATGGCATAGCGGCGCTGCTGTTGCTCGCCATTTTCATTTCCAGCAGCAATGCGGGATCGTCTCCTCCAGAGACAACGGAGCATACGGGCGCTCTCGGTGGTGAAAATTCAGCGGCCTCACTGCTGATCGGCATGGTCTTCATGCTGGCCATCGCACTGGCGATCCTGGCCTACATGCGAATACGGGGCCAGGAACCGGGCGAAATGTTTGGCATCCGCCTGTTGCCTCCGCTACGCGCGGCGCTGTTCGGCGCAGCATCACTCGCCCTGGTCTACGGGGCGATGCTTGGGGTGCGCTTTTTGGTGCAGGAGTTTGTCTTCCATGGCAACTGGCCGGACAACAGCACACAGGAGCCCATTGAAGTTTATAAGACATCAGGCGGAATTTTTTTCAAGCTCATGCTGGGCCTGGCGGCGGTTGTCGTTGCCCCCATCGCCGAGGAGACAATTTTTCGCGGTTTCCTTTATGGCGTGACCAAACGCTTCAGTGACCGCTGGTTCGCCGCCATTTTCACCTCACTGGTGTTCGCCTGCGTCCATAATCATGTCGGAAGTGCAGTCCCGCTTTTCACTCTGGCGATGGGCCTTTCCATTGCTTACGAAATCACTGGCTGCCTGTTGGTGCCCATTGCCATGCACTCGTTGTTCAATGCGTTCAATCTCGTGCTGCTCACATTCGTTCAACAGTCATGAGTGCATGTACGCTGGCGGGCCTGGGCGAGGATGCACTCGTGCGTCGTTTGATGAATAAAGTTCCATCAAATGCTGATGTGCTGACGGGTGCAGGCGATGATTGCGCCGTGGTGAAGTCATTGGGCAAAGGCTGGCTGCAATTGCTCAAGACGGACTGCGTGGTCGAGGATGTTCACTTCACGCGCGGGACGAGGCCGCAACGCGTCGGTTGGAAGGCGCTGGCGCGCGCCGTGAGCGACATCGCATCGATGGGCGGCACGCCGGATCATGCGCTGGTAACACTGCTCGCGCCGCCGGAACGGAGGGTTGCGGATATGGTGCAACTCTACGCGGGCCTGCGGAAATGCGCGCGGAAATTCAGCATCAACATCATCGGGGGCGAGACCTCGCAGTCGCCAGTGTTCGCTGTGGTGATCAGCCTCACCGGCCGGGTAAAGGCCGCGCATTGTGTTCGCCGCGACGGGGCGAAGGCAGGAGATGTGATTTTTGTTACGGGTTGGCTCGGTGGTTCCCGGCGCGGGCATCATCTCGATTTTGTTCCGCGGATCGCGGAGGGTCAGTGGCTGGCTGCAAACTTCAAACCTCACGCCATGATGGATTTGAGCGACGGACTCGCAAAAGATCTGCCGCGAATGGCTCAGGCCAGCGATGTTGGATTTGTGATTCAAAAGGGTTCGCTGCCACGCAATAAGAACTGCACGGCGGAACAAGCATGGTCGGACGGCGAGGATCACGAACTGTTAATGGCAGTCAGTCCACGCATGTCCGGCAAGCTTGAAAGCGCATGGCTCGGGCGGTTTCGCAGTACGCGGTTGACGCGGATCGGTTGCTTCGTGCCTAAGGGCAGAGGTTGCGCGCCGTCGTTCACCGCCAAAAGCTGGGAGCATTTTGCATCATGACATGATGACGGAAACGAAATTTGAGATGCTGATGTGTGGTCCGCACAGTCTTCTGTGCGGCATCTTGGGGCATTCGCCAGCCGCACTGAGGATTCGCTTCGCGGCTTCGCAAGTGCGGACCACTTAAAATGACAGCGCCCGCGATGAAGATTTTGTATTCCGTTGATGAAACCTGCGACTGGGGCCGCACGCTGGCCGCGACGCTTAAGGCTGGCGATATCATCGCGCTCGTGGGAAATCTGGGTGCGGGTAAAACTCATGCAGCGAAGGGTCTGGTGGCAGGGATCGGATCAATTGCCGGAGTCAGCAGTCCGACGTTCACCCTGGTTCATGAGTATGGCGGAGGACGGCTTCCGGTATTCCATTTCGATTTCTACCGGATGGAATCACCGGAAGAAGTGCTTGGCATCGGTTGGGACGACTACCTCGATGCCAGTGGCGTTATGATCGTCGAATGGGCGGACAAGTTCGCGGAAATCATTCCCGCAAACGCCAGGTGGTTTCAGTTTACGATCCTCGATGACGGAACGAGAGGGGTTGAAGAAATTCAAAATTCAAAATTCAAAATTCAAAATTAATTCTTCATGTCGAGCTGTCTGGCCATCGAAACAGCCACCGCGCGCGGTGGTGTGGCCGTGGTGCGCGATGGCGTGACGGTTTACGAGCAACACTTTGCTTCTGAGCGTTCGCATAACTCTCAACTGTTCTCCCCGCTCTCTGAAGCTCTGAAGCTCTGTCGATCTGATTTGCGCTGCATCGTCACTGGCACCGGTCCCGGTTCCTACACCGGCGCGCGCATCGGCATCGCTGCTGCGCAAGGGCTGGGTCTTTCGCTCAACGTGCCAGTGATTGGATTGCTCTCAGTGCTGGCACCGGAAGTGGACAAGTTGCCGCCGGAGTTCGTCGTGTGCGGCGATGCTCGACGCGGAAAATTTTATACGGCCCGCGTTCGTAGCGGCCTGCTCGAGGGAGAAATCACACTGCACGACGCAGAAGAATTCAAGGGCTTGCGTGCAAAGGATGCGGAAATTGCATGGCTCTCATACGATCAAAAGCCGCCACTAGAATTGACCAACATCACGCTCACATCGCCGTCGCCGTCGCGGCTCGCGCTACTGGCGTCAAAGATGGCGGATGAATCACTCTGGAGCCTCGAACAACAACCGTTGGAGCCGCATTATTTGGCCGCGCCTTTTGTGACGAAGGCAAAACCGAAAAAAATGTAAAATATTGTGGCTCGGGGTTGGCTTATCTCCAACCAATCTCCTCAACCAACAATAATCCCCTGCTTCTTCCGCTCTGCTTCACGCACGAGAATCGGCACTGACTCGTTTGTTTGTAGGATTGGAATCCCTTGGTCGCCGATGCCACGCAGGGTGATCCCACGGAAGATCTCGAATTCGCCGGCCAGTTGCTTGAAGACATCGTCCACGCTGTGCAGACCGTTGGAACCGGTCGCGGCCAGAATGAGATCGCGCAGGATTTCCCAAGTGTCATGAGCTTCGCCGGGTGATTCAATGGCCTGGTTGAGACGCTGAAGTCGGCCGGTGACATTGATCATGCTGCCGCGCTTCTCTGCGTAACTGGAAGATGGCAGCACCACGTGACTCTGTTCCGCTGTGGAGTTGGCTAGAATATGGCTCTGGGCGATAAAATTTACTTTCTGCAAATCAGCGGCATCAAGTCCGGCCTTCATCACGTTCTCGCCGAACACCAGCAGCACCTTCACGTTGCCGCCGCGAATGTTCTCGATGATCTGCGGCAGTTTCGACCCGGGCTCTATACCCAGGATGGTGCGCACACCGTTTGAATTCGGATTCAAGTCATCCGCGCGCAGGTAGTTGTCAGCACCGCCGGTACGAGGCACCACATCGAGTTGATCCACCTTGAGGGAACGCGCGAGGGACTTCACTAGATAAAGTTCTTCGTTGGTCATCCGCGCCGAGGCGATGATGGCAATCTCTTCTGGCTTGGCCGAGTTCAGCGCGTCCGCTGTCTTGGTGATCGCTTCTTTCCACGCAGCTGCAAAATGTTTGCCGTCCACTTTGATGAGCGGCTGTGTCAGGCGGTATTCGCTGTTCACGAAGTGGAAGTCGAGCCGGCCCTGGTCGCACATCCAAGTGGAATTCACGTCGTTGTTCTCGCGCGGCGACTGACGGAAGACTTCTTTTTCGCGCGAACCAATCTCGGTGTTGCACCCACGACCGCACTTGGTGCAGATGCTCTTGGTTTCTTTAAGGAACCACACGCGCATCTGGAAACGGAAATCATTAGCCGTCAGTGCGCCGACCGGACAGATGTCCACCGTGTTGAGCGAGTAATTATTTTCCAAGCGCTTGCCGGGATGCACCGCGAGCGTGGTGTGACTGCCGCGCTCGGTGAAGCCCAGCACGGGATCGTCCGCGATCTCCGCAGTGAAGCGAACACAGCGCGAGCACATGATGCAACGCTCGTCGTCCAGGCGAATGCGCGGGCCGATGTCCACGTTCTTTGGTTTCTTGACCTTCTCCTCCCGGAAGCGGCTCTCGCCGTTGCCGTGCTCGACACTGAACTCCTGCAAGCGACACTCGCCCGCCTGATCGCAGATCGGGCAGTCGAGCGGATGATTGATGAGCAACAGTTCCATCACACCGCGACGGCATTCCTCGGACAGCTTGCCTTCGGTGCGGATGCCCATGCCATCGGCCACTGTGTTTGCACAGGCGATGACCGGTCGCGGCGACCATCCAATTTTCGCGAAGCCGTGTGCGTCCTTTTCCGGCTCCGTGCCCGCTGCAGGTCGCGGTGGCATGCCCATTTCCACGAGACACATGCGGCAATTGCCCGGCGAGGACAGTTTCGGGTGATAGCAATAATGCGGCACCTGCGCCTCCACCTGGCGACAAGCCTCGATCATGCGCGTGCCCTTGGGGAATTTATGCCAGGTGCCGTTGATCTGCACGTTTACCATCGCCACGGCGGTCGTGGAATTCGTGTCAGTGACGGTGGTAGTGCTCATCGGAAATGGGATCGCGCCAGCCAGTATTTGTCCGCAGGAGAAAGCCGCAAGGCGAATTTGTGAAAAATTTCACAAACTCGGCCAAGATCGGGCCAGTTCTCCACGTCAGCGCAAGTTTAACGATGCTCGATCACATCTTCAGCTTGGTAGCGCACTTTCGGCAGCGTCGCATATTTGTCGTCTGCCGAGCGATAGCCCGCCGGGCAAAGCACCGCCGTGGTGTAATCCGCAGAGTTGAGACCAAGAATTTCGTCAAACTTGGATGCGACGAAACCTTCCATCGGGCAGGTGTCGATGCCGAGCGCAGCCGCAGCGCCCATGAACTGGCCGAGCGCGATGTAGGTCTGCTTCTTCGCCCAATCCACAATAAACTCCGGTGGGGCCTGCGCGAGACTGCCCATCATCATGCCTTTGTAAGCGGCGAGCGCATCCGCCGTGCCGCCGCGAACCTCCACCATGCGGTGGATTAACTTGTCGATGTCCGGTTCGCCCACGGTCTTTTTCGCCAGCATGACCACGAGGTGCGAGCAATCCGCGATCTGCCGCTGGCTCCATGCGTGAGGCACCAATGATTCGCGTAGTGGCTTGTCCGTGATCACGAGAAATTTCCACGGCTGCAGACCGAACGACGAGGGCGTGAGCACCAGCGATTCCTCCAGCGCAGACCAGGTGTCGGCGGGAATTTTTTTATTAGGGTCGAAGGCTTTCGTGGCATAGCGCCAGTTGAGGGCATCGAGGAGTTGGTCAGGGTTGATTGGAGTCATACTGTTTAATTGTTGAACACTGAATTACGTCCCTACATCGAAATCGGACTCGTCTGCACAATCAGTGCAATTTACGAAAAACAAATACAGTCGGCGTATCTTTCCCTTCTGCGTCTTCCAGCGTCGCTTCAACTTTGTCGCCTACAAGTCCCTTCGGGAATCGAAGCCTCATTCGATCAGGCGTTTGCTCGCCAAACGAAACTTCAAATTCAATCATATTTGTAGAATCCTCCAACAACCTCATTGGACACTGAACTCCCGACTCAAACTGATGTGGCTTATTGGGATCCAAAACAAAGATTGTTCCAGAGCGATCGCCAGTGGGTCTTCGCAACTCAATGCCAATACCTGGTTTGTCGCCATTTTCCACCGAAGCTCTCCATAGTCCATTCGCTCCTTCGCCCCCTGTGCCCTTTTTAATACCGGGACCACATGAAGCCAAGGTGATGGCCGCACCGAGAGCTAAGATGAGAGTTTTCACCTCTGATCAATCGGCACCACCTTCTGCCCATACGGTTTGCCGACGTATTCGGACAGCGGACGGAAGAGACGGTTTTCGCTCCACTGCTCCAGCACATGCGCGGTCCAGCCGCTCATGCGGGAGATGGCGAAGATGGGTGTGAAAAGATCAGTCGGGATTCCGAGGCTGTAGTAAACCGTGGCGCTGTAGAAATCGACATTAGCATTCAGCCCTTTCTTTTCGCGCATGATGGTCGCGATGCGCTCGGACATCTGGATCCACTTGGGCTCGCCAAGCTGGTTGCTGAGCTTAATGGCCATGTCCTTCAAATGCGGCGCACGCGGGTCGAGCACCTTGTAAACGCGGTGACCGATGCCCATGATTTTCTTCTTTTGCGCGAGTGCGTCGGCGACCCACGCGTCCACTTTGTCCAGGCTGCCAATCTCTTCGAGCATGTGGATCACACCCTCGTTCGCGCCGCCATGAAGCGGGCCTTTCAGCGCACCGATGGCGGCGCTGATGGCGGAATACATGTCCGACAAGGTCGAGGCCACCACGCGTGCGGTGAAAGTGCTGGCGTTGAACCCGTGTTCCGCGTGCAGCACATAAGCGACATCAAGCGTCTGCTCGGCTTCTTTGCTCGGCTCCTTGTCATTGATCAAATAGAGGAAGTGCGCGGCCTCGCTCAAGTCCTTGCGAACCTTCGGCAGCGATAGCCCCTGCCGGGCACGATGGAAATACGCGGCGATGACACTGATCTGCGAAACCAGCTTGATCGCAGTGGCCAGCTCTGCTGACATGGCGAGGTCATGGCGCAGCGTGTCGTAGCAGCCGAGCATCGAGACCGCAGTGCGCATCACGTCGATCGGCTTCGCGCTCTTGGGCGCACTGGCCAGGAAATCAATCACACCCTTCGGCAATTCGCGTTCGGCTCGCAGCGCCGTGGTGAACGCGTCGAGTTCCGCGCGGTTCGGCAGACGCTGATGGAAGAGCAGATACACCACCTCCTCGTAGCTGACCTTGCCGGCGAGTTCGTTGATGTCATAGCCGCAGTAGAACAAGACGCCCTCCGCTCCCTTCACTTCGCCGAGCCGCGTTTCCGCGGCGACGACGCCTTCGAGACCTTTTGAGACGAGTGCCATGATATGTGAATGCTGCGGAGGGTTTCTGTAAACTTTATCACCTGTTCTTTGCTCCGTCTCCGTCTCCTGCTCAAGCGAAAATTCGCGAGAGTCACTTTCAACGCGCCCATTTGTGTTGCCCGCAAGAACGGCCACTTTGTGAAATTTTTCACAATTTCATCTTGCCGCCTTGCACGCAGGCAGCATGATTCGGTTTCGCATGGATGTTCCCGGTGAGCTAGAAGCCAAAATGGACGAGGTGATCACACATTACCCCGTCAAGAGGAGCGCCGTGCTGCCGCTGCTGCATTTGGTTCAGCAACATTTTCGTCACATAAACGATGCCGCCGTCACCTGGGTCGCGAACAAGCTCGGGCTCGAACCCATCCAGGTGTTGGAAGTCGTCACGTTTTATCCCGGTTTCCGCCAAAGCGCGCCGGGCAAATATCACATCCGGGTCTGCCGCACGCTTTCCTGCGCCATGGCAGGAAGTTACGAGTTGATGGAATCACTCTGCAAAACGGCGAACATCGACCGTTCGCATGTCGATCATCATCACCCGATCGCTGTCAGTCCCGACGGCAAATACAGCATTGAGTTCGCCGAATGTCTCGCCAGTTGCGGCACCGGCCCTGTGTGCATGGTGGAGGATGATTTTCATGAAGCTGTCGCGCCGGAGAAGGCGGCGGAGTTGCTGGGGAAGTATCAATAGTGGGTAGGCAGCCCACTGCCGACCTTGTAGTAATTCAATTTGTCGGCAGAGGGCTGCCGACCCACTTATTATGACTCATCCTTGGGCGACACTCGGTTCCGGCAAGGGCGCCGAGTATCAATACTTCGACAAGGAAGCAGATATCGGCGCGGAATGGGGTCACAACCTTCCTCATTGGAGACAAGGTGGCGTGATCTACTTCGTGACGTTCCGCACTGCGGACTCAATGCCGGCCGATCGAATCGCACTATGGATGTCTGAGCGCGAGGTGTGGCTTGCAAATCATCCTGCTCTGCGCAGCTCAACCATGACGAAGGAATATCACCGGATCTTCGCTCAGCGCTGGCACGAATGGCTTGATGAATCACTCGGAGCCTGTGAATTGAAAGAACCCAATCTGCGGCAGATTGTGGAGGCGACGCTGCGCAGACTCGATGGCAATACTGATGGCTATGCTTTGGTTGAATACGTCATCATGCCCAACCACGTTCATGCTCTCGTGTCTCCAGCGCCGGGACAATCATTGTCAAAAATCCTGCGGGCATGGAAAAGCGTCTCAGCACATCGCATCAACGATGCCCAGGACAATCGCGGTTCTTTCTGGCAGGAAGAATCATGGGATCACATCGTCCGGAGTCCCATACACCTTGAGAAATATCGCAAATACATCCGTGAGAATCCAGATGCGCTGCCCAAAGTGGGTCGGCAGCCCTCTGCCAACCATTCATAAAATTCAGAGGTCGGCAGAGGGCTGCCAACCCACTATTCACTCGGTGGACCGACTTCCTTGACGTCGGCTCCATTGGATTCACTCATCACGAGGATGGAAAGTTTTTCCACGAAGTTCAGCTCGCCGGGCTTGAGCATCTGATAGTCGAGCCCGTTGGCCGGCATGTCGGCGCCACGCATCGGAGTTGGCGGTGGTGGATTCGCCGGGCTGTTCAGGCTGGCATAGTCGAAGCGGCCTCGCAGATCGGTGTAGCCGTCCTTGAAGAACCTCACCGTGCCGCCTCTCAGCTTGGCATAGACTTTCACATAGGCTTTGGGCAGGGCGCGGTCGCTGCCGCTGTCGCGCACTTCGAGGCGGCCGTAGTTTTCCGAGACCGTGAGCTTCAGGGTGTTGGCGTGATGGGCCTTGGCCTTGCGCTGTCCGGCACCGAAAACTTCGACGAGGACGTTGGCTTTGGCGTATTCCGCAGGCAGTGGTGCCTCGAAGTTGTCACTACCCGCCGGCAATTCGAGCCGCGCGGTTTTGTTGGGCTTGATGATGGAGAAGCGGCCCGCGCCTTGTCCGGCGAAGGGACTGCTGCTGAAGGCGAACTCGGGGTCCATCAGGTAATAGTTCACCGTGACTTCCTTGAGGTTCTTCCAGGTGAGGTTCAGCTTCTGCTTCTCGATCTTGAAATCAAAGGTCGGCTCCGTCGCGGCGAGCGCAGCCTGGGCTTTCTCGCGGTCGGGTTTTTCCTTTTCCTTCGCGCCCTTGCCTTCGATCTCGTCGATCTGCGATGAAACTTCCGCGAACAGATCACGCCAGCGTGTGACGGGCTCCGCAGACCGCTGGCTGGCGATGCCGCGCGCTTCGGCGAGGTTGCCTTCGTAGAAAGCCGCGTAACATTTCAGGTAGTCGTGCTGGATTTTCACGGGCAGCTCCGCGGCATTGACCTGATGGAAACGCGCCAGCGCCTCGTCCACGCGGTCCTGGAGGAAGAGATGGTAAGTCGCGCTCATGTTGTCCATGGCATCCAGAGTGGGCTTGTGGGCCAGGATGTTCATGAGCGACAAATACTGCGTGCGCTGCTCCGGCGTGGCGATGCGCCGCTCGCTGCCGACCCGGTGCGCGCGCTGGTTCACCAGCGGAGAATACTCCAGATGCTCGTAGCTGCGGCGCTCGATGGGATCGACGCTGAGCAGCCTGGACTCAAACCACGCACCGCAGCGCGCGATGAAGTCGTTCCGGTGCCGGAGGAATTCCCGCATCGGTGCGGGCTCATTGTGCATCACGCCGTAGCTGTAAAGCGTGGCGTCGTAGTGGTGCCGCTTCTCAAGGAGTGCGATCATCGTGCGGAAGAAGCCAACGTCCTTGCGGCAGCGCCAGGCGACGCGCTCCAGCTTGAGGCGATTAATGTTGTTCTGCGCCAAGAACGCCAGCACCTCAGCGTCAGTGCCGTATTGCGAGATGTAATCCCACGAGGCTTTGTCCACTTCGGTGAGCTTGTTCACGACGTTGAACATGAAGGCTGCTGCCGCTGCCACTGCCGTGCCGCGCACGCTGGTGTTTACGGGATAATGCGCGAACTTCAGTGCGTTTGCGCCCGGTTGCGGGAAGTAGAAGTAATACTCGAAGGTCCGTGTCGTGTAAGGTTCCAGCAGCACATGCTGGCTGAAGGTCACACGACTCCTCATCACAGGCAGCGCACCTTGGGGAATCTGCAGCAGCAGATCGAGATCGGCCGGCGAACTGGAAGGATTCGTGACCACGATGTTCGCGCCATAGACCGCGCCGCTGAGGAATTCCGTGGTGATGTATTTGTCGAACTTCAGATTTCCATCCATGCGGTAGCGGTCGCCGTGGCGGAAGAAGGACTGGCTGACCAGAAGCTGCTGTGCTTGCGCGGCGGGCGCGGTGGCAGGAAGGATTTCCTTGTGGAAGATCACGACCGGGCCGCCGGCAGTGATGGTCATGCGGCCATCGGCGACTTTCGATCCGTGCTTCGGCGCATCGAACGGCAGATCGAGCACACCGAGGGCGAGCATGATCTCCGCAAAGCTGTGATGGGCCTCCGTCAGATGCGAGGAGACGAATGCTCCCTTGCCGTTCCATTCCGCGAGATCGCGCCAGAAGGCGTTCACCGCGATGAGTTCCGGCCCCTGCTGCGCCAGCGGCAGATGCCAGTAGTTGTTTTCCGCCCATACCTTCACCGGCCCAAGCTGGCGGTAGTAGGCGCGCACCTGGGCCCGTTTCTCTGCCACTTCCTCGCCCTCGGCGACGAGATTACCGAGCATATCCATTTCGTCGGCGCCCCTCTTCAAGCCTTCCTTTTCTTTATCCAGAGATTCCACTCTTCTCTCGCGCCTGTCTTTGCCTAACTGTTTTTTGCTTTCTTCCTGTCGGGCGTAAAATCGATCTTCCGCATTCTTCTCGTCGGCCGTGACATACGAGAACGTAATCGAGGATGTTGCTGCGTGAGAAGCTGGGAGGTCCATGACTGGAGCGCCGGCAGCTGCTGCCTTGAGATTCGCTTTTTTAGCCCTAAACACTTCACCAGTGGGTATGACCGGTTCATTATTGGCACTCATACCGCCAATGTCGCCTGAACCATTGATATCCAGCGCACGGCCACGCAGCGCGGTTTCAAAGAGACGATCCTCCTCCGCGTAGTTGGGCAGAATCAGCTCCCAAAGCTCGCGCAGATGACGCGCGGCGTTTTTTGTTTCCTCCGGCAGACGACGGCCCAGCAACGCGCGCTCGGCGGCGTTCAGCCTGGCGTAACGCCAGGATTCGAGATGCCGGTGCAGGTCCAGGCCCAGCAGGTATTCATCGAGGAAGGTCTTGTCCTTTTTGTTCGCCAGATACGGCTTGATGACCTTGTCAAAAAACTGCGGGTCTTTGCGCGAGAGGAAGAAGCTCAGCTCATGGCAGGCGAACTCGCTGTATTTCGCGCGCTTCTCCTCGTCCTTGAGCTTGGGCCATTCGAGTATCCAGGCGAACTTCGCCAGTTCCGGGCTGCCGCTCAAGGTGGTGTAGAGACTGAAGACACCACCCAGTGTGTCGTAGGTTTCCATCTCGCTGGTGCGGATGTCGGCCAGCGTCAGGGCCGCGCCGGTCTGCAAGACGGTGGCTTGTTTCTTTTCCGAGAAAGGCTTGGCCGGATCCAGCGGTTTGGGCAGGCGCAGGTCGGTGAACTTGGTGCCCTGTTCCGGCAGCGTGAAATGACGCTGCACGGCGTTGGACAAGTCCTCGGCATAAACTTCGATGAATTGGCGGTCGCCCAATAACTTGAGCGGAACCCGCACGATGCCATTTTTGTCAGGCACTAAATTGAGAAGAACCGGCGCAGCATTGGCCAGGAAATCGAGATTGACGCCACCGGCGGCAGCCATGCGCGCTGCTTTATCCACGGGCTCTGATACTACGGGCGCGCCGAGTCCACCAACCCCTGCCCGCTCTCCACGCGTGGCACCTGCGGCCTGTCCGCCCTTCGAGTGAATCTCTGACTGACCGGTCGTGCGCAGCTCCCAGGGATTCAGCAGCAGGCCGGGGCGCGTCAGCATGTTGCCGGGGAAAATTTTGGCAAAGCGGCGATCGAGAATGTAGCGGTATTCATCGCCGATCTCACGACCTGCGGAGTAGAGGTTCGGCATCTGGGCCGGTTCCAGCATCGAAGGTGAAAAGCGCATGAATCCGGACAATGATCCGAACACCGCGAACGAAGGATGAAAGCGCGAGGCTGCCACGCTGACCTGCGTGAAGGGATTTCCATTCGCCAGTTTCACCACAAAATCATTCCCCTCGACTGACGTGCTGACGATGTTCAGCGGATGGAGGCTGCGGATTTCCAGATTGCGCCTGCCGCCGAAGACCCAGCCGTAACCGGCCGTGCCTTTTGTGATCCGGATTTTTATCTGGGCATCATCGGAGTCACGCAGGATCAGCCGGTAATCTCCCGGTGCCAGCCCGGAGATGGTGAACACATGCGCGCCTTTTCCTTCTGCCGGCGGCTTGATGTTTTCGCTGCGATCCGCGACGGGGTTGTCCTCGCGCAATTCCAGCAGGGCGTAGTTCGCGGCCTTGAATCCATCGGCGACGGGAACTTCGATGACATCATCGCTGCCTGCGTTGATCTGGTCAGAGCGCAAGAGCTGGTCACGGGCGGGGTAGGTGTTGCTTTCCGTGATGCCGGATGCTTCGGCGGCGATGTGGTTGATGCCTTCGAGTTTGCCCAGTTGCACCCGGCCTTTTTCGTCCGTGCGCAGCGGAGCGTAGACGACCTGGGAATGACCGGTGCGCCAGAATTTGAAGACCACCTGCAGGTCTTGGACGGGCTCGCCATTTTTGCCCAGCAGTTCGAAGATGTGCTCGTTTCCCAGCTTGGAAAAATGTCCGGCGCGCGTCAGTTCCGTGGTGTCGATTCCATTCAAGCTCCAGGAACGGCTCCGGGTGACGATGGTTTTTTCCTGTCCCTTGCTCATCTGCTCCACCGTCGCGGAAAGCGTGGCGCTGATGGACTGCAAACGGTCGGGGATCGAGATGACGTGGGTCAGCAAACTTCCGGACTCCAGTTTGATCGGCTTGATTTCTTTCGTGGTGCTGACGCCGTCGAGCGTGGTGGTGGTGACGGACAGCTTCGCATCCTTCAGCAACGCCAGCGGCTGCAAGGCATTGCCGGCGAGAAGGGCGGTTCTCACCGCGAGCGTCGCCTCATGCCCGGCAATCAACTGCTCGCGGTTGAGATAAAACTGCGCGTCGAGCTGGTAGTTCTCGGCATGATGTTCGAAGTCCGTGAGCGTGGCGAAGGTGCCGTCTTTGTCGGCCAGGATGACCGGACGACGATCAGGATTCGCCGTGAATGGCACGGTGATGGAGCCGGTCTTGGCATCCGGGGTGAACTTGCGGCCGTCGAGCCACACGACCGCGTCTTTCACGGGCGCGTGTTTTTCATCCAGCACGGTGATCTGGTCGCCTGCCGCACCCGTTCTCTGAACGAGATGCCACTGGCCGGTCCGGATCAGCGCGCGGCTGGAGCGTCCGCCGCCGATGAGCTCGATGACCCACACACCGCGTTTGCCATTCAGCTCCGGAAAGCTGTAGCTGCGCCGCACGCGCTGAAAGGGCGTCTCCGCATAGGAATGCGTGGCCTCGGTGTTGGCCACGAGACCATCGAGATTGAGATCCGTGTTGAGCTGGCGCTGGTTCTGCAAGAAAAAGCCGAGCGTGTTGATTTCATAAATGCGGACGATGAGCTGCGGCACGTTCTTCACATGCAGGTCGAGGCTGACATCGTCGCCCACATTGACGAAAGGCTTGTTCTGCAAAGCGAAATCAATGTCCACGCGGTCCTTCAGCGCTTGAAATGCGGACGCGGAGAGCAGCGAGGCCCAACGCTCCGGCTTGTCTTTGCCGGAAGTGATCATCGCTTCAGCGAACACGGGCTTCAGCCAGTCGGCACTGACGTAATCCGTGTAGGGAGCGATGGCGGAAAGTGGGTCCGCCTTGGCTTCCTCGGCGGCTTTGGGCAGCAGGTTGAGGAAATAATCTCGCACCAGCGCCTCATCCGTGCCGATGGGCGGGAAAGAAAGTCGCGCCTCGCCGAACGAGGCATTGAGATCGCTCCAGTTGGTCCCGGTGTTCTGCAACTGCTCCCGCCAGAGCGGCGCGATGTAATAAACCTGACGCGGCAGCTTGAGGTATTCGAGGAAGCGCCCGGCGTCATAGATGCCCTGCTGCCGGTCGTGCTCGAGCCGGCGGTAGAGGATGGATGCCTTGAGGGAGTTGAAGGAAGGCGGGAGCGTTTTCGCGTAAGCCCAAAGACGTTCGAGCCAGGCCTCGCGCACGACAGGATCAAAGTCAGCGTCTTCATCCGCGCCCGGCAGCAGCTTGGCGATGCGTGCATTGACATAAGCCGGCTCATTGGCCATGCGCGGGACAAGTTTCACAAGTTTATCGAGCTGCTCCGGCAGCAGCTTCGCATGAATGGGGAATGCGCCAAAGCCGGGCGCGTCCTTGCGCTTCAAATCCACCGCGATCATTTCCACCAGTCCCGTCACATCCGGCTGCGTGAGGCGGGAAAGCAAAGCGCGGATTTGCGAGACCGACAGTGTTGTCTTGTCACGCACCAGCCGCTCCAGTTCCAGCACCGATAAACCCGGCAAGTCGCTATTGTGAAGCCCCATCCCCAGAAAGATGTCACGGGAAATCCGCGCTTGATCTAGCGTCGTGGGCAGGTCCGGCTTTTTATCGCGAACTTCCTGCTGGTGGTTGAACTGGAGGTTCAGCTTGTCCCGCAGCCATTTCAGCGTCCGCTGTGGATCGGCATCGTAAGCCAGCAGCGCCTCGCGATTCTCGATGATGTCGCGCAACCCGGAGGTGCTGGGAAATTGTCCGCGCCAAGCCTTCATGGTCTCGGCGAACTTGGTGGCGTTCCTTGTGCTCTGATAATGCAGCGCATGGAAGAAGTAGAACTCCTCGGTTCCCGGCGCCAGTTCGGTCAGCGCCTTGTCGCGGTCGGCGGCCAGGGCGAATTTTTCGATGAAGCCGATTTCATTGGCCGCGTAAATTGACGCGGATAGCGCGAAGAATGTGAGGGCGAGGAAGAGTGGATTTATTTTCATAATCTGAGGGGTGACGGGGGCATAACGGGCGGACGGGACATTTCTTGGAAAATAGATCCGAATCTTACTTCTGCGCTGAGAGATAGTCACGCAGATTGCACGACCAGGCCTTGCCACCGGTGTGGGATTTGCTGCTAGGAATTTGCTTTCACTCCCCGCGCGCGCCACCAACCCACGACGCACATCAGAGCCGGGGAGTAAGGGGGTTTGTTGTATCAGTATGCCAGATTACCTGGCTGGCTATTCCACTGGTTTTTTCTTGATGGGCGTAATTGCCACGATCAGACGTTCTGGAAATTTTGAACCGTCATGAGTGACATAGTCGTGATTCCATTGCAGGTGGACCAACTCACCGGGGTTGAGAGCAAGGATGACCTCCCGGGTTGCCTCTGGCACCTTCGGGTGCTTCATGTTGTCCTCGATGAGCACCATGAAATTCTCCTGTTTCGGATCACCGTATTCACCTGGCTTTTTATAGTCTAGGTATTTGACGATCTTGAAGGTCGCGAGCTTGCCCGACTCGCCACATCGGTCAGGGCAAAGCGAGGTACGTCCCATGCATTGGTGATCCGACAAGCCCATAAAGCTAGCCTCGGTGTCATGGAAGGAAAGCAATTCGCGATCTTTTTTCGGCCCTGAATTGTTTTTTTGCATCAGTTTCATTTCTACGGACTTACGCCATTCGTTTGAGCCTGCTTTCGGCCCTTTGCCCACAGCGTCACCGATTTTGAGCTGTTTGGACAAAGCATTCGCCCATTCATCGCTACCAATGTCGGGGCCATGCCCTTGATCATCGGTTACCGGATGCAGTTTCTCCGCCCATTCCGCCCAAGCCTTCCAATCCTCAGGCGCGGCATTTACGAAAGTTTTCACCCCTGTTGAAACTCCAGAGGATATTCTGAAAATGGATTCGTTGGCAGCGCTTGAGAACACTGTTAGAATCAGGGTTGATGCCAGTGACAGCACAATTGTAGTTGTTTTCATAGTCTGATGGGTGGCGGCAGGCATAACGGCTGACCGGCGCATTTCTTGGAATATAGTTTTAAAGACTACTTCTGCGCCGCGAGATAGTCACGAAGATTGCACGACCAGGCCTTGCCGCCGGTGTGGGATCGCTTCACGCGGGTGAGCAGGACGATGCGGTCGGTTCATTTCTGTTTTGCATGTTGCTTATTTCATTTTAGCAAGCCATCCGCTTCTAATCGGCAAGCCCGGTTTTTCCCCGCTTGTGAAATTTTTCACAAAACGGCCTTGCCCCGGCGCTTCCCGCTTCCATCTTGCAGCCGATGTCCGTTGAGAGCGTCCAATATCTTCCAGGCAAACAGCCCCATGCGCGCGAGCGACGGCTGACTTTCCGCAATGTGGATCGGGCCGGCTTCGACCCGTCCATCGAATGCTACCTGCGCGATGGCGGTTACGAGCAGCTCCACAAGGCGGTGACGATGGAGCGTCAGGCGATCATCAACGAAGTCAAAGCCAGCGGCCTGCGCGGTCGTGGCGGCGCGGGTTTCCCAACCGGCGTGAAGTGGGGCTTCATTCCACCGACGAATACCAAGCCGGTCTATCTCATCTGCAACGCGGACGAATCCGAGCCGGGCACCTTCAAGGATCGCTACATCATGCATCAGGATCCGCACCAGCTCGTCGAGGGCATGGTGATCTCCTGCTTCGCGGTGAAGGCATCGCTCGCTTACATCTACATCCGCGAAGAATTTCCCGAGGCCGCGAAAATCCTTGAGAAGGCGCTCGACGAAGCGCGCGCGAAAAATTTCCTCGGCAAAAACATCCTGGGCTCCGGCTACGATCTGGAAATCTACATCCACCGTGGTGCCGGGGCATACATCTGCGGAGAAGAAACGGGCCTCATCGAATCGCTCGAAGGCAAGCGCCCCTACCCGCGCATCAAGCCACCGTATTTCCCGGCTGCGCTCGGCTTGTATATGTGCCCCACGATCGTGAACAACGTGGAGTCCCTCTGCCATGTGAAGCACATCATCGCCATGGGCGGCGCGGAATACGCCAAGCTCGGCACGCCGAACAACACCGGCACCCGCATCCTTTGCGTGAGCGGCGATGTGCAGCGGCCCGGCTACTTCGAGGTCGAGGTCGGCAAAGTCACCATGGGTGAAGTCATCAACGATATGTGCGGCGGCATGAAATCCGGCCGCACGCTGAAAGCCATCATTCCCGGCGGCAGCAGCGCCAAAGTTCTGCGCGCCGATGAAAAGTTCAAGCTCAAGGACGGTCGCGAGCTTGGCATCATGGACATCCCGATGGATTTCGACACCATGGCCGCCTGCGGTTCCATGGCCGGCTCCGGCGGTGTCATCATCATGGACGACTCACGCTCGATGTCCTGGGTGCTGAACAATCTCAATGCCTTTTACGCCCACGAATCCTGCGGCCAGTGCACACCCTGCCGCGAAGGCTCGCTGTGGATGAAAAAGATCAGCGACCGCATCGTCGCCGGCAACGCTTCGCCTTCCGACGTGGACGAACTGGAGCGCTTGGCCAACAACATCGAAGGCCGCACCATCTGCGCCTTTGGCGAAGCCTGCTCCTGGCCCACACAGAGTTTCGTGCAGAAGTTCCGCGAGGAGATGAAGGCAGGCACCAAGTCTGAGATCGAAGACAGAATCGTCGCCGGGGAGACGGAGTTGGCAGCGGCAGGGCTGGTGGGGTGATGATTTGGCTCCACCAGATGAACCACGGCAACAACTGTTCAATCGAAGTGCACGGGATCAATGCAAGTAAGGAACTAGGCGGGAATGCCGGACGACCCTCACCTGAACGCTGGACAGACGCCGCATTGCGCTATACGAAACCTTGATGAAACAAACAGTCGTCACGCTCGATCTCGAAGGTGTCCTCATTCCGGAAATCTGGATTGCCTTCGCGGAAAAGACCGGAATCAAGGAACTGCGCCGCACCACGCGCGACGAACCGGATTACGACGTCCTGATGAAAGGACGGTTAAAAATTCTCGGCCAGCACAATCTCAAACTACCGGACATTCAAGAGGTCATCGGCACGCTTTCACCGCTCGAAGGTGCGAAGGAATTTCTGGACGAACTGCGGACCATCACACAGGTCATCATTCTGTCCGACACCTTCGAGCAATTCGCCAACCCGCTCATGCGACAACTGGGCTGGCCGGCGCTTTTCTGCCACCGGCTTGAAGTGGATGATGCCGGGCGGATTGTAAACTACCGGCTCCGCCAGCAAAACCAGAAGCAGCACAGCGTTGCCGCGCTGAAGTCCCTCAACTACCGGGTCATCGCCGCTGGCGATTCTTTCAATGACACCACGATGCTGGCTGAAGCCGATGTGGGTTTTTTCCTCCACGCCCCAGAAAGCATTCAGGCGCAGTTCCCGCAGTTCCGACCTTTTGAGAAATACAACGACCTGCTGGTCGCGATCAAGGTCGCCCTGAGAACTTGAATCACGCGATCTCCCGCCCGCGCAACCCTTGCTGACAACGAATCTTTTGATTGTCCCAATCAATCGGAATCGCTATTCTTAATTCGTAAATCTTGCTCCGGGGAAGCTGGGCACGATGGTGCTCGAAGTCGGCGCGCGGGCGCTGACAAAACATGCGCTCAATGTGCACTGCGGGCACGATGACTTCTACGCAGCGCTGGACACGGGATGGACCATGCTCATGGCCAAGGATGCGCAGCAGTGAGCAGGCCAAGCTGGTGCGCGATGGACGCGGCATGCCCGAGTTCATCTTCAATCCGCGCAAGGGAGAGACCCTGACCGAAGCCTTCGACGTCAAGGGCAACCCCAGCGTGGACCGCGACTGGTGGCGCACGAAATACGCCAGCACCGGCGAGGAATACAACTTCACCGTCGCGCACTGGGCTATCATCGAAGGCCGTTTCCGCAAGCATGTGAAGCTGGTTAAGGAAGAAGAGGCCGCCAAGCTGATGCACTACGACAACATGCTTCTGCTCATCACGCAGGATGACGTGATCCATCGGCGAGTGTTCGACCAGGCTCATCGGAGCTTCGTCCCGAATTTTGAATGCTGCATCAAGGCTGAGGTGAACGGCAAGATTCGCCATTACGCCGTAAGCCGGCAGATGGTCCTGTTCGGCGTGGAGCGCCGCAAGGCATGGCGCGTGTTGCAAAGCAAGGCCGGCGTCGTGAACAGGGACTACCTCGCCCAGAAGTCCTTCCTCGCCAAGATCGACAGTGGAGAGATCAGTGTGGCAGACGCGAAATCGCGCGGCGCTGAATGGCTGGCGGCGGAAATAGCGGCATTGAAAGCATAGCGCAGAGCTAGGGCGGTTTAAATAATTTCGTAGCCGCGTTCGTAAGAACGCGGGAAGAATGGATGCTTGGGTGGCGTGCGAATTGAATGCCCGCGATTTCGCTTGCGCGGCTGCGCAACACGTTCGCGGCTGCTAAAATTAATCAAACCGCTCTAAAGCGGGCCACAACGCGTATGAAATCGGTGTCGGAGACGTGAGCGATCTGGCCTCTCCGACCAGGCCGCTCTCGGCGTTTTTTACCAGCGCGGGATAACACTCAGTGTTTCGGAATCGGTGCATTGGCGCCGCCGCAGGAAGAGCAGCCGCCTTTCTTCTTCCGCATCGCCCGCAGAACGAACAGTCCCGCAGTGACAATAACCACCCCCAGCGCCGTCCATGTTTGCCAATCGGTATTCATGCTTGGTCAGAAGCCGAGCAGCCTCCCTCCCTGATAGACTACGAAACTCGCGAGCCAGGCGGCTGCGGTCATATAGGCAATCTGGAAGATCGGCCACTTCCAGCCGTTGGTCTCACGCTTCACCACGGCGACTGTGCTTAAGCATTGCATGGCGAAAACATAAAACACCATCAGCGAAAGACAAGCCAGCGGCGTGAAGATCGGGCGACCATCGGGCCAGCGATCTTCGGCCAGTTTCTGCTTCAACGGTTCGACGTTGTCGTCACCGTCGTCCTCGACGGCGTAGATGATGCCCATGGTGCTGACAAAGAACTCGCGCGCAGCAAAGCTGGAGATGAGGCCGATGCCGATCTTCCAGTCGAAGCCGAGCGGCTTGATGACTGGCTCAATGAAGTGACCTGCGCGACCTGCGAAAGAATGGGAAAGTTGCGAGGAGCGATACGCCACCTTCGCCGCAGTGTCCGCCGGTTCCGGTGTGCCTGGTTTGGGATATGTTTTTGCCGCCCACAGCAAGATGGACAGTCCAAGAATGACGGTGCCTGCACGCACAAGAAACATCTTCGCGCGCTCCAACATGTAGCGCGCAACGTGACGCAGCGAGGGCCTCTTGTAAGTTGGCATTTCCAAGACCATGAGACTGCTCCTGCCCTTGGCCATCGTGCTGTTAAAGAGCCACGCGAAGGCGAACGCGCCGCCAGTGCCCAACACGTACATGCTGAGCATGAGCGATGCCTTCTGCAACGTGGACACGCCGTTGGCGGGAAACATGGCCGCGATCATCAGCGTGTAAACCGGCAGTCGAGCCGAACAACTCGCGAGGGGTGCGATGAGTATGGTGATGAGCCGGTCCTTGGGGCTGGCGATGGTGCGGGTGGCCATGATGCCGGGCACGGCGCAGGCATAGCTGCTGAAAAACGGAACGAAGGATCGGCCGTTCAAACCGACACGCCCCATGAACTTGTCCATAATGAACGCCACACGCGCCATGTAGCCGGTGTCCTCCATCATGCCGATAAGGAAGAACAACATCAGAATCTGCGGCAGAAATTTCACAATGCCGCCGACACCAACAATGATGCCGTTCGCAATGAGATCGCGCAGATCGCCTGCTGGCATATTCGCTTCGATCCAGCCGCTGGTCGATCCGGTGATCTTGTCAATCCAGTCCATCGGCCCCTCGGCGACGCTGAAGATCATGTAAAATACCGCGAGCATGATCGCGGCCATGCATACACCGCCCCAGATAGGATGCAGGAAGACCGAGTCGAGGCGATCGGTTGTCGTGCTCTCGTCGCGCTCAGGTCGGCGCAGGACGTCAAGCAGAAGCTTTTCCACGGCTTCGTAGCGTGACGCAGCAAGCCGGTCCTCCCAGCCGGGGAGTTTCTTTTCCAAGACATCATGCGCCGCAGCGAGCCGATTGACCAACGAGTCTTCAATTCCGTAATGCGCGGGGTCGTGATCGGAGATGAGGTAAAGCGGCTCCAGTAATGAAACATTCTCACTCACTGTGCCGCTGCGAATGAGATCAGCTCGGGTTTGTTGCAAGCCCCCCAAGATGTCGGGCGGGATCGGTAGGTGACACAGACTTCCGGCCTGTGATGGTGAGCGGGCTTCCAGCTCGTTGCCTGAAGCTGATGGACGCGCAGGATGCACATTCGACGACACAGGCTGGAAGTCTGCGCTACCCAGCTTGCTCATCGCGGCTTTCAACTCGACAAGACCCTTTCCGAAAGTCGCCTGCATCGGCACCACGGACACACCAAGCCGTTGGGACAGTTTTCCAACATCGATCCGCCATTGTTTTGCTTCGGCGACATCGGTCATGTTCAGCACCAGCAGCGTTGGCAGACCGAGTTCGAGCACTTGGGTGGCAAGATAGAGATTGCGCTCGATGTTCGAAGCGTCGGTTATCAGGATTACCGCATCCGGCCGGGGCGTGTCCGCGCGGCGCCCGAGCAGCACATCGCGCACCACTGCTTCGTCGGGCGAGTGCACGTTCAGGCTGTATGTGCCCGGCAAATCGATCAGGTGGATGCGTTTACCGTGCTGGTTGAAGCAGGTGCCTTCGCGTTTCTCGACCGTGACACCGGGATAGTTCGCGACTTTTTGCTTCAGGCCCGTAAGCGCGTTGAAGATGGTGGACTTGCCGCAGTTCGGATTGCCCACCAGTGCAAACACAGACTCACGAGTGGCTTTGTCCGTCCGCAAGTCAGACGCTGGTGCTGCGGCAGGCATGATTCATTCCGTCGTGATGTGAATATGCCGGGCCTCGCTACGGCGCATCGCCAGGCGTGAGCCGCGAACCGAAACTTCAATTGGATCACCCAATGGCGCACGACGCACGACCCGGATCCGCGTGCCAGGCACGAGGCCCAGTTCACGCAGACGCGTGATGTGTTCGTCATGCCCCAACAGAATGTCACTGATCACCCCGCCGGCGCCGGCAGCGAGATCGGAGAGGAGTAGGGCAGCGGCCATGGCGGGAGTATCCACAACAGATACGTCTGAAGCGGAGGGGATATTATTGAGATTGTGTCGCAATTGCAAAGCAAAGTTTGGATGTAATCGGACTAATTAAACCAGCACAGTTTACCGCGGAGGTAATCCGGGAGGCGGGAATCCGCCCGGTGGTCCGCGACGACCTCCGGGACCGCCACCGCCGGGCGGAGGGCCATGACGCTGAAAACTCACGTCTGGCGTGCCTTTAAAGATGCGCAGAATGAACGGATAATCATCGGTCAGCACGTAGTGATAAATTCCCACCGGATTTTCCGGCGTCACACCGAAGCGTCCGCCACATTCATCGAGAACGCCGAAGCCGCTGACGTATTCGTAATCCGCGAGAAAAGTACCGTCGTATTTTCCACCGGGGCCGCCGGGGCGGATGCCGGTCTTGATCCGGTAGCTTGATTACATTTTTCTCACCATGCTTTTCGCGTCCTTGGCGTCGGAGTAATCCCAGCGCGCATAAATCGGAAAACCATCCGCAGCCCAGCCCACATGAGTGATTCGCGGTTTGTTTTCCGGGTTGAGCTTTTTCATCAACCCCTGCGGGATGCCGTGATAATGATACGCTCCAGTGGGCTGCACATGCGCCGAGTTGGCATCGAGTCCCAGATCGATCTTGCCCGAACTGGCTTCGTATTGCCAGCCGCTGTTGCGATCCTCCCACCTGACAGGGCGGACAACATGTCCGCCTTACGGCTAAACCAAGTGCCATTCTCTTAAGAGAGCTTATGATAGTGCCTCTGTGTGGCACTTGCAGCGGGCACCACGGCTTCGGCGAGACTCTGGTTTTGCACGGGGACGTTGCTGCGGTCGAGGATGCTGCGGATGGTGGAGCCATCCTTGGTGGTGAAGGGAGCCTGAGCGGAGAGTAAGTTGATTGTCATGGTCGCCTGCGGTACGGTCGGCACTTCACCGTCAGCTGCATGCGCCTTTCAATATGGGAACCGCCAGCACAGCTTCATTCGAAGCCAGCCATGAGGCGCCGTCATTATTCCCTCTCTTGTTTGTTCATTCACGCCATCAGTTCCATTGAACATCACACCTTTCCCTTGGCCATTAGATCCTCAATTTCCTCGATCTCCACCGGCGCTTTCTCCATCAGGTCCACGGTGCCGTTCCTGGTGATCAGCACATCGTTCTCCAGACGCACACCGAGACCCTCCTCTCGGATGTAGATGCCGGGTTCCACAGTAAAGACCATGCCCGGCGCGACCGGACGCCAGGGGTTGCCCACGTCGTGCACATCGAGACCCAGATGATGACTGGTGCCGTGACTGAAATACTTTTTGTAAAGCGGCTTGTCCGGATCCTGCTTTCTGACCTCGGAAATCCTGAGCAGCCGCAGCTCCAACAGTTCCTCCTCCATCATCTTGCCCACCTGCTCCTGGTATTCCTTGAGGATGACACCGGGCTTGAGCAGGCCAGTCGCTGCGCGCATCACGCGCAGGACGGCGTTATAGATGGAGCGCTGGCGCTTGGTGAAGCGGCCGTTCACGGGAATCGTGCGTGTCAGATCCGCGTTGTAATTCGACTGCCGAGCGCCGAAATCCAGCAGCACCAGGTCGCCATCGTTGCAAACATGTTTGTTGGTCACGTAGTGCAGCACACAGGCGTTTTTTCCGCTGGCAATGATGGGCGGAAAAGCGAATCCCTGCGCGCCCTGCCGGACAAACTCATGGATCATCTCGGCCTCGATTTCGTATTCCTTCACGCCCGGTTTCACAAAGCGCAATACCCGGTGGAAACCGTCGTTGGTGAGGCTGACAGCCTCCTTGATCATCTCGACCTCGAGCTTCGACTTGATGACGCG
The DNA here is from genome assembly GCA_009885695.1 of Verrucomicrobiota bacterium. Taxonomy (GTDB): domain Bacteria; phylum Verrucomicrobiota; class Verrucomicrobiia; order Verrucomicrobiales; family Verrucomicrobiaceae; genus VFKE01. The sequence continues at coordinate 41,510 of VFKE01000039.1, forward strand.
CAGATCGTGCATTAGTGGCGCCAACCGGTCAAAACGGTGCAGAGGAAACTCCTCGCGACAACGCCGCACGAAGCGCTGGTCACGCGACTCCACCTCGGTTGCGGCGCGCGAGTGTTCGTTGGTGTTGAGAAAAATGCGCCGCCCTTGGAACACCACGATGCGCAGAAGCCGGTCGAACTCGCCGAGCCAGTGGATCGAGTGTTGGGGAATTCCAGCGCGCTCCGATGCCTGTTCCTTCGTCAGTTTCTCTCCCTCCCAGATGGAAATATGTTCGGAGGTTTCCTTGAGAAAGAGCATCTCACGCATCTTCTCGTCGGGTGCCTCCGGGAACAAGACGAGCACCGTCTCCTCCTGGTCCACACCGCTCAGATAATACAGGTCGCTGTTCTGCACGAAATTCATCACCCCGTCCGCGTTGGTTGGGTAAATGTCGTTAGCCTGCACCACGGCCAGCGAGCCGGGCTTCAGTCCCTTGACCAGACGGCGGCGGTTTTCGATGAACAGTTCCTTCGGCGGCGGTAAGTAACGCATCGGTCAAACTCCGGAATCCAGCGTCCAAAGTCAATGCCCATTAGTGGCCCCGCTTTCCACCCACATACCCCAGTCAACACCTCCACTCCTGGTGGGCACTGCATGCCCGACCCTAAAAATAATGCGTGCCGCCGTGATCGAAGGTTGTATTCTCCAGCAATGAACTCCTCAAATCCCACCCTGTCCGTGAAAGCGTTCTCCGAGAGTGTCGCGGGTAACGATCAACCCATGACCCTGCAAGGTGCCGTGAACAAATGCGCCATTCTGCTGGCGCTGGTCTGCGTGCCGGGATTTTTCATCTGGCAGAAGGTGCTGAGCGGTTCCGCAAGCGCCACGCCGTGGGTATGGGGCGGAGTCATCACGGGTTTCGTGCTCTGCCTCATTACCTGCTTGAAGCGCGAATGGTCGCCGGTCACAGCGCCGCTTTACGCCGTGGCAGAGGGTCTGGCGCTCGGCGGCATCTCCGCCATGTATGAAACGCAATTCAACGGCATCGTGATGCAGGCTGTGCTGCTGACGGTGGGGACATTGCTGGCGATGCTGGCGCTCTACACGATGCGGATCATTCAGCCGACGCAGAAATTCATGCTCGGCGTGTTCGCCGCCACGGCGGGCATCGCCCTGACTTATATCATCGGCATGGTCCTCAGACTGTTTGGAATCGAGATGGGTTTCCTCTTTGGCAACGGTCTGTTCGGCATCGGCTTCAGCATCGTCGTGGTCATCGTCGCGGCACTGAACCTGATCATGGACTTCGCCACCATCGAGCAGGGCGCGCAGAATCGTGCCCCTAAGTACATGGAATGGTATGCGGCCTTCGGCCTGCTGGTGACTTTGGTCTGGCTCTATCTTGAAATCCTGCGCCTGCTTTCAAAATTGGCATCGCGCAGAGATTGAGCCGGGGAAGGTCGGAAGTAACACAGGCTTCAAGCCTGTGCGTATTTCAGGCATTTTGCCTGAATCGAATGGGGTCGACAGGCCAGAAGCCCGTCGCACACTCAGCCAAGATGGCTAAGTTACATTTTCACCGGGCAGCCGCGCTGGCTGGCTATTGTTTTTTGAATCCAATGCTGGAAAGTTGCGGAGTCCTCCGTTTAGTCAGCCCATGAAACACTCCACACTCCTCTCCTTCATCCCCGTTTTTGCCCTAGCCCTGGCAGGTTCCATCGCCTCTGCCGAAGAAGGCAAAGCCCTCTTTAACGGCAAAAATCTCACTGGCTGGAAGGGCTTCAGTGAATTGTGGTCCGTGAAGGACGGCTGCATCACCGGACAGACCCAGCCTGATCCGGCGGCCCCAAATAAATCCACCCTGAAGAGCAATACCTTCCTTATCTGGGATGGTGAAGTGAGCGACTTCGAACTGACGTATAAATATAAGATCGTGGACAAGGACGGCAAGGGGACCGGCTTCGGCAACAGCGGCGTGCAATACCGCAGCAAGATCGTGGACGAGAAGGGCTTCGTCATCGCCGGCTACCAGGCTGACTTCGAAATCGGCAAGACCTACAGCGGTATCCTTTACGAAGAAAAAGGCCGCGGCATCCTTGCAAAACGTGGTGAGAAGACCGTGATCAAACAAACCGAAGACCCAAAGAAGCCGAATATCGAAATCACCGGCACCCTGGGTGTTTCCGACGAGATCCAGGCGGGCATCAAACAGGGTGATTGGAATGAATACAAAGTTATCGCGAAGGGACGGCACCTGCAGCACTTCATCAATGGCAGGCAGACCGTGGATGTGACGGACGAGACAGCCGAAGGCGCGAAGAAGGGCGTCCTCGCCCTCCAGATTCACGCCGGCCCACCCTTCACCGTTCAGTTCAAAGACATCATCTTGAAGGAGCTGAAGTAAATCTTTGAGTATTCCAAAGCCCGTGTCGCCATCCGGTGGCGCGGGCTTTCCGTTCTCAGGCCCCAGAGGGCCATGCACCTGGCCACAAGCCCTGTCGCTGCCCATATAATGTCTTGCTTTCCAATGCCCACTCTCCTTATTCCCCATCGAAACTTTCCTGACAAAAACCCGCCATTATCCTGACTCATGCCTCTCCAACTCGAGATCGTCACCCCCGAAGCCCGCGTCTTTTCAGACGAAGTGGACTTCGTCGTCCTTCCGGGTGCTGAGGGTGAACTCGGGGCTCTGCCTCAGCACGCACCCTTGGTGACAGCCCTCAAGCCGGGCGAACTCCGTTACTCAAAGTCATCGAAGGTTCAGGAATACTGCGTGGGTGAAGGTCTGGTGGAAATTACTGGCGGCGCTGTCCGTGTGCTCAGCGATATCGCGCTGGATGAGTCCGGCATTGACGAGACCCACGTTCAAGAGGCGCTCGCCCGTGCCGAAGCGCGCATGAAGGAAAAGGACATCGGTCCCGAGGAAGTCGCGGCCGTCCAGGCCCTCATTGCCAAGTCCGTCGCCCAGCTCCACTTCAAGCGCAAACGCCGCAGCATCTGATCCGGCATCTATTGCCTCAACCCATAACAGGCCATGAGCAGGGCATTTCAAGAAGCTCATGGCTTGGATGCTTGACGACGACTTACACATGATGCGCCCCACAGTCTTTGCCGGCCTCGCCGCCTTCTTCATCGTGGCGCTGAATCTGGCCGCCGCCGACAAGCCAAAAACCAGCGGCCCTTCCAGTGTCTGGGCTGCGGAAAAAGACGGGCACACCATCTATCTCGCGGGCACCATCCATTTGTTGCGCGAGAAGGATTATCCGCTGCCGGATGTCTTCGAGCAGGCCTATAAAGACAGCAGCAAGCTCATCTTCGAACTTCCGCCGAACAGCGAGGGCAATGGCGAAATCGTCCTGCGCATGCGCAAGCTCGGCACCTACCCAGAAGGCGCTCAACTGGCAGATCAATTGAGCGCGGACACGCTCAAACGTGTGCAGGAGTGGTCCGACAAGAATGACTATCCCATGTCTGCGATCACACGCTACCGCCCCTGGTTTCTGTCGCTCACCATCGCCGCCATCGAATACCAGGCGCTCGGCGCGGAATCGGGCCGCGGGCTTGATGCTTGGTTTGAAAAACGCGCCGCCGCAGACAAAAACCCCGGGGCTGGTCTCGAAACCGTCGAGTATCAGCTCACGCTTTTCGCCAGTCTGCCCGACAAGATGCAGGAGCAGCTTCTTCTCCAGACCTTGAGCGAGACCGCGACCATGAAGAAGGACTATGAAGACATGATCGCCTCCTGGCGCGGTGGTGATATGGAAAAGCTCCAGGAATTCCTTTATCGCGATGCCGACAAGTTCCCGGAGTTGATGCAGGAATTTCTCGTCAAGCGCAACATTACCTGGGTCGCACCACTGATGAATTACCTGGAAAAGGGCGAACGCGTCATGGTGCTGGTCGGTGCCGGACATCTCGGCGGGAAGACCGGCTTGCTTGAACTGCTGAAGGCGCAAGGCTGCTCCATCCGGCAACTCGGCAAGTAGGCTGCTAGGAAATTGCTTTCGTGGGTACCGGGCCGGAGTTGGCCCAGGGCGTGCATTGGAGCCTGGGCGGGATGGGTATGACTGCATTTGCGGCTCTTTTATGCACAAGCTAAAAGCCTCTGCTACTGGGCGTGTGATACCATTTAGCCCTTTAAATCAGCAAAACGTGTCTAGAGGAAGCGTTTGTTTGAGCATGGAGCCAAGGATGCAAGACCACGGCCTCACGCTTAAATTGCTCGTCAAAGTAGCGTCGCTTCGCTCCGCCTGTTTTCATTTGCTTCGGTTCTGATGCTTTCATGTCGGTTGGAGTATTTACCCAACTTTTGCCGTCCGCATAAACGAAGAAAGGCCAATGCCCTACCTCAATTTTTTATTCAGCGTTTCCCTGGCGTGCTTCATGCGTAAGCCCTGCAACTAGCCTGATTTAGGATTGACAGAGCATCCTGCATGGCAAAAATTCGACGCTATGCTAAACAGACATGGATCCATGGGCATTGTAAACCGTCGCAACACTCTCAAGGGGCTCGTTGGCGGAGTCTTTGGAGCAGGAGCGGGCAAAGCATTCTCCGCTCCTTCGAGCGGTGGCGGCGATGTCGCGAAGCTTGATGCCGGGCTGGCCCAGCGATTGGTCTGGTCTTTGTCGCGACCAAAGCCCGCCCTCCCGAATTCGTATTTCTGGACATGGGATCACAGCACCAACTGGATGCTCGACGATCCGGGCGTGCTCAATTTTGGTTGCGCGAATCGTTATCTCAAGCGCCCGGAAACTTTTCTAGAAGACTACCGCCGGCTGACGGATATGGCGGCGGGACTCGGTATAAAGGGGATTTTAATCTGGGGTTTTCTGCGCGATGCGCATGGCGGCATCGAGTCAGCCAAGAGGGTGGCCGACTATGCCGCCTCCAAGGGTGTGGCGATCCTGCCGGGCATCGGAACGAATCACTACGGCGGCGTCTATTACGAGGGCCGCCATCGTTATTGCATCAATACTTTTCTCGAAAAGCATCCCGACGCGCGGATGGTTGACCATCAGGGCAATCCGATGTCACAGAGCGTGTGTCCTTCTCATCCGCGGTTTGCCGAATGGCTCCAGCAGGGCGTGAGCTGGCTGTTTAGGGAGTTTGCCATCGGTGGAGCCAATCTCGAGAATGGCGATTTTCTCGTCTGCCACTGCCCGAGATGCAAGAAACTCAGGCCCGATCAATCGTCGGACGAGCCGCAGTTCTGGCAGGATCAGCAACTCGGATATGCCCCGGTGCTGAAACTGCTGGAAGACCAGTTCAATACAAAACTGATCACGTGGGCCACCTACAAAGGCTTTATGCCCGGACGCGGCGATGGAAAGACCGACATGGGCGCTTACATGGGGTGTCAGCGGCCCAGAATACTGGACAGACTTCCGAAGGGTGCCGTCGCGCAGTGGACGCTGACCGGGATGGTGCATCAGCAGCCGTTGCCATTGACGAAGTTTCTGGATCATGGTGCGCCGCCTGAAGCGCTGACTTCTGAACACTGGCCGGCCGATGTCAAGCCACCGACGGTTCGCAATGTCGGCTTTCTGCATCAGGGCAGCCAGTGGGCTCGCGAGCCGCGCTACGATCAGATTGTGAGCACGATCAAGGAAGGCTGCCTTCGCGCGTATCGCGCGGGGCTGGAGGGCGTGAGCATTCATGGCGAGATGAGCAGCATGCACCTGCCGAATGCGCTGAACTACCTGGCCTTTTCGCATTTTACGCACTGGCCGGAGGACACCCTGCGGCAGTTTGGCGCCAAAACACTTGGCGCTGTGCTGGGTTCGGCAGAGGAGGGAGAGGCATTTGCCGAATTGCTGGCGTTCACGGACGCCGGCACGGTGTCGGATGCGCAGAAGAAAGATGTTAAGCGGCGCAGGGATTCTTTGAGTCTCGAGGTGGCCAAGGGCGAGCATCTCACACGCTGGCGTTTCTGGAACTGGCTCACAGGCGTGGCCATCGGAAATCAGGAGCGGCGGCACACCATCAGTCCTTTCTAGCCTGCGGCGCGTTCGACGCGAGAAACGAGCGAACCCTGTCGCACACTCAGCCAGGATGGCCGAGTTACTTTTCAACAGGCTGTTAGACATGGCGGATGTCACATCCGCCTTGCACTCCGAAACACCGCCTTAACCTGAGCGCCATTCATGTTAGAGACTATCGGCTCTGACTCATTTGATAAACTCAGATCAAATGGTGCTCGAGGTGTCGCCTGCCTTCTTTGTGCTTGTTGTGCTTGAACGCCGAACCCGCGTCGCCGCACTCTTCTCCAACGAAGCCTCTCTCCTGCGCCTTGCCTCAGCGCTCCTGTGCCAAATCAGCGACGAGTGGCTCACCGGAAAAATCTACCTCAACATGAAACCCGCTGACACGCCCATAACTTGATCGCCACTTTTGCAGAAAAAAATTTGCGCCGCCGGTGGAGATGATTTCTGAGTTGTACCTGCACTCATTTCATTTTCACTTAAACGCGAAGTCAAAGCCGTCAGCCATCAGTTTGCGATAGCGGTTCCAGCCAGTCGGGGCGACTTCAAACTCGCGGGCGCTCATCTCCTTGAGGAAGGGGCGCAAGGTCCGATGATCTTGTGGCAGCGCGATGGCTCCGATATTGTCTGAGCCGACTTTCCGGTGCGGCCATGAATCGAAAATCCACTTGGCACCGTATCGCGCAGGGAGGCCGAGACTTGCTGCGACCCTCGGCAGTTCGGTGTCATGCAAGATTAGCCAGGCACCGGGGCGCGTGAGCGGGAGGACGTTGAGCACATCGATGAGCGGCCAGGGGTGCTGATGATTTCCATCGATAAAAACTAGGTCGAGAGACCCCGGCTGGATGATCGAGCGGGCGAGAAAGGAGTCCTGTCCGGTATGCACTGCAATGTGCGGAACGAGTTCCGGCGCGAGGGCGGCGATCATGAATCCGATGGGCTTGGACTCGTCAAAAAGGCAATGCGATTTCTTGTCGATCGTCGAGAGGAGGATGCCGTCCGGCTTCAGATTTCGCTCCACGAGCGTGCTGGCAGCGATTGAGGCCAGCAGCGCGCTGGAGGCACCGGAGGCGGTGCCTATTTCGAGTATCCGCGTCGCGCCGATGGCGCTCGTCACCGCAGCGAGAAAGGACAGATTGGCGGGGCCGACATTGCCGATCGGGAGCTCGGTTTCGGCCGCTTTTTTGAGAAAGGCCAGCTCACCCTCGGTGGGCGCGTGCCGAGCGGAATTGAGAGCAGCGGCCACTTTTGGGTAGGCACGCTGATATTGCGCGAGGTCAATATGATCAGGAAAGTTCATTAGTGTGCGGGAATGCGAGGGGAGACTGAGTGTGTGTGCTGATTGCAAAATGCGTCATGAGTGTAACTCGATTTTTGCTCTCTTCTTGCCCTTATAACAAAGGGACAGGCACGAATGGCACTAACTTAAGCATCATTATGCGGCCTTGGCACGGTGTTTTGGCGGGGCTGGTTCGCGGCGAAATTCGGCGCGCGGTCGCGTGAGCAATGAATAC
>VFKE01000087.1 GCA_009885695.1 Verrucomicrobiota bacterium
CCTCGATGCAGATCACGCTGGTGGTCGTGGAGCACATCGTCCAGCTCCTCGATGCAGATCACGCCGGTGGCCGTGGAGATCACCGGCATGGAGCACAACGTCCAGCTCCTCGATGCAGATCACGCTGGTGGTCGTGGAGCACATCGTCCAGCTCCTCGATGCAGATCACGCCGGTGGCCGTGGAGGCATCCGGATTAAAAAGCCGTTACGCGCACGTGACGCAAAAGTCATCGCCCTAGGTAAATGCCTAAAAAACCCTTCCCTTCGATTCTCGTAGGGGTCGCCAGTTTATTATTTCTCAAACGCCTGCGTCACCGGCTTGCCGTCGAAATTGGCGGGGAGCGGCACATTCAGCAGCCAGAGCGCGGTGGCGGCGGTGTCGTAAGTGGTGACGGGATCGGTGATGGCGAAGTTCCTCTTTACGTCTTTGCCCCAGACGAACCAGGGGATGGTCATGTCTTCGGGGATGTTCTCGCCATGCGACTTGTCGCGACCGCCATGGTCGGCGCTGATGAAGACGACGGTTTTGGAGGTGATGCCGGCTAGGTCGATGGCCTTGATGATCTGGCCGAGTGCCTGGTCGGAGACTTTGAAAGCTTCTTTTTGCTCGGGCGAGCCCCAGCCGGATTTGTGGCCGGCTGAATCTGGATCAGCGAAATGGATGAAGCAGAGGTTCGGCTTTTTCGCGGTAATGTATGCTGACGCATTTTGGGCGACAAGCTGCGACGGGATCACCAGCTTCTCAATTTCCGGTGTGTTGGCGACCGGCCTGTCCTGCTGAGGGCCGTCGAGGTCGAAAACATCAAGCGAGCCCGGCTGCCAAAGGTGGCGAAATTTAATTTTGGCTGGAAACAGCGCGGTGCCGAGCATGGGATATTTCTGTTTGGCGAGCGTAAAAATGGTGGGCACTTTCACTTTGCCTAAAAGGGCGGAATAGTCGTTCCAGAGCACATGATGCTTGTCCGGTCCAAGGCCGGTGAGCATTGAGGTGTGTGCCGGAAGCGTTATTGGAGGGAAAATGGTCTGTGCCGTCCAGGAGGCGGCGCCTTCGTTAGCCAGTTTTTTTAGCAGCGGCATGTCCGAGTCGCGCATGACCGAAGGCTTCCCGCCGTCGAAGCTGATGATGAAGACGTGCTCAGCGCGGCGTCCCGCCTGGAGCGAAGTGATGCCTAGAGTGAGCAGGGCGAATGAACAGAAAATAAGGCGGCGCATCATGCGCCGTGAATAGACCAGACAATCGCGGCGGCGCAATGTCACTTCTGTTCATGTTAAAATCCGGGCAGGGGATTGACCTTCGGTTTGGGTGAATCGGTGTCGCTGGGCTGAACGGGCCGTAAAAGTGCGTTGGCCCGCAGCTGGTCGGAATACTCCCGCAGGATGATTTCGGTTTGCGCGATTTCGTTGTTTGGCGTGAACCGGGTTATGGAGATGCGATTTTTGTCGGCGCTGAGACGGTATTCGCGTTCACTGTAACGCAGCGGCGGGCTCCAGGTTTCGGCGGTGGAATTGGCAGCCAGCAGGGCTTCCACTTCACTGACGCTGAGTTTGGGTTTGCGGAAGATGATGCGCCAGGCTTTGTCATTGTGAAATTCCACGATGACAGTGAGGCCATTTTTGGAAAACACGGCGGCACCAAGGTCGCTCTGCGGCAATTCGATCTGCCGCTTCTCGATCACGGGGCCGTAGCGGTCGATGCACTCGGCAAGTGACTCACCGATCCGCGCCCATGACGCGGTGGTAAGAGCTGCAAAAAATAGACAAACGGCACCGAATAGTTTCATGAAAGATGAATACACCTGAAAGGACACGAACGTCAATCGGAGGATGCGTGTCCTGGTTGGCGCTGCCGGTCGCGAATTTCGAGAAGCTGCTTCATGACATGGCCAAGTTTGCCGTTCCATTCCGCAGTGCCGAATGCGTCGTGCAGGGCTCGATAGAGATCGTGCAGCTCGCGATACACCGCATGGTTCCCGGCGATTGGATGATACGTTTTCTCACGGGTTGCGGTGACCTTTGACTGAATGTCGGCGACCGTGCCTGCGCCGGCGGCTGCGGCTCCGAAGATGGCGGCACCCAGCGCGCAGGTCTGCTCGCTGCGGCTGACCTTCATGGGACGCCCGAGAATGTCGGCATAGATTTGCATGAGCGCCTCATTCTTGATTGATAGCCCGCCGGTATTGATGACCTCTTTGACGGGCACGCCGTAAGCTTCGATGCGGTTAATAATGGTGAGTGCACCAAATGCGGTGGCTTCGATATAGGCCCGATAGATTTCGTGTGCCTCGGTATACAGTGTCTGGCCGAGCAACAGTCCGGTGAGGCGATGATCGACGAGGATCGTGCGATTACCATTGTTCCAGTCCAGCGCCAGCAGTCCGGTCGCGCCAGGTTTCATCCCCGAGAGGGCCTTCTCCATATTCGCGAATTTCTCGTCCGGTGTCGCGCCATATGATTCAGGCACGAGATGATTGACGAACCAGAGAAAGATATCGCCGACCGCGCTCTGTCCAGCTTCGATGCCATAGTAATCACGCATGACCGATCCATTGACGATGCCGCAAACACCGGGGATGTCGGCAAGCGGTTTGCTGGTGGGTGCGATCATCAGGTCGCAGGTGCTGGTGCCGAGGATCTTGACCAGGGTGCCTTCCTTGATGCCTGCGCCCACCGCGCCCATGTGGGCGTCGAATGCGCCGACGGCGACTGCGGTGCCCTCGTTTAAACCTAGTCTCTTTGACCATTCTGCACAGAGGCCGCCGGCCTTGGTGTCGGCGACGTGAGCCTCGGAGTAAAGCCGGTCACGCAGGTCAGCCAGCAAAGGATCCAGCTTGGCTAAAAATTCCTTGGCCGGCAGTCCGCCCCATTGAGTGCTGAACATCGCTTTGTGTCCGGCGCTGCAAACGCCGCGCTTCAGTGTGAGCGGATCGGAATTACCAGTGAGCACAGCGGGAATCCAATCGCAATGCTCCACGAAACTGAATGCAGAATGAAAGACGGCAGGATCGCAGCGACGGAGATGGAGAATCTTGCTCCACCACCATTCAGAGGAATAAATGCCGCCGCATTTGTCCATGATCTCCGGACGCATCTCAAGGCCAAGCTTGGTGATCTCCGCAGCCTCCTCATGGGAGGTGTGATCCTTCCAGAGCCAGACCATGGCATTAAGATTGTCCTTGAACTCCGGGAGCAGTCCCAGCGGCGTGCCGTCGCAATGCAGGGGAATGACCGTGCTGCCGGTGGTGTCCACTCCGATGCCGACAACCTGACTGGCATCAAAGTCAGCGATGTTGCTTGCGGCCTGCTGCAAAGCGCCACGCACCACAGCATCAAGGCCGTCGAGGTAATCCTGCGGATTCTGCCGGGCCACGTTAGGGTCTCGGGAATCAGTAAGGATGCCGGACTCGCCCGATGGATAGTTGAACACGGCAGAACCGATTTCGCGACCGTCACTCAAATCAATTAAGAGTGAACGGCAAGAGTTAGTTCCGTAGTCGATGCCTAAGGCGTAGCGCTTGTTCATGAGGCGCGATCATCGCGGGATGAATGTTGGATGCAAATTAAATATACTTTGGAATCCACACGGCATCAAAGATGGTAGGATTTGACGAATCCCAATCATGGTTATAGCCTGCCTGTCATGATAAAACATCAACAACCATCGGTCAGCCTGCTTAAGCAGGCTCTAGTTATCGCGGAACGCATTCAGGAATTGGAAGGCGAACTCGCTGCCATCCTGACCCAGAATACGAAAATAGAATCTACTGCAGATGCTGCCAGTGCGGGCACTTTTTCGAAGCGAGGTCCGGGGAAGACCCGCAAGAAGCCCAAGTTTTCAGCCGCCGCCAGAGCGAGCATCTCTGCAGCGCAACGCGCCCGCTGGGCGAAGATTAAAAAGGAGAAGGGCGAAAAAGTTGCTATCGTTGTCAAGAAAACGAAAAAGCGAAAAAAACCCAAGTTTTCCAACGAAGCTCGCGAACGAATTGCGGCCGCCCAACGCGCTCGCTGGGCGAAAATTCGCAAGGGGAAGGGAGCCTAAAATTTATTGAGAATCGATCACTGCACTGGTTTCCGGTGCAGTGATTTTGTCTATTTTAATTTGAGCTCGCGCAGTATGAATTTTAGGGCAAAGTTGAATGCGATCGTTGAAGATATGATTGCCAAGAGGCGCAAAATATCTGAATAACAGGCTATTGATTACCAAAGTGACAAACTTTGAATTTTGAATTGCCTCGTCTCAGTCAGCCACTAAAATCCGGAAGAACCCGAAAATTCGCCCATACTCGCCGGGAGATCAGGTACACCTCAATACTTGAGTTGTTCTAATCCAGTTAGGAAAATATTTCATGTCGCATCTTTACATTTTTCTTCCCTTAACCCTGTTGTCGGTCTCGCTTGTCGCAGCGCCCACATTGATTCTGCATCATGGTAAAATCCTCACGGTGGATGCGCAGTTTTCCATTCACGAGGCCATTGCAATCACAAATAATAAGATCACTGCGGTGGGATCAGATCAGGCGATCCTCCACCTGAAAAATGAAAAGACCGAGGTGGTGGATCTCGGCGGAAAGATGCTCTTGCCTGGCTTGATGGACTCCCATTCTCATCCGGTCTCCGCGGCGACATTCGAATTTGATCATGAAGTGCCGGAGATACAAGACATCCCGCAACTCCTCGATTACATCGCCGCCCGCGCGAAAGTTTTACCGGAAGGGTCGCTGATAGCCACCGCCCAGATATTCATCACACGGTTAAGGGAGCAACGCTACCCCACGCGCGAGGAACTGGACAGGGCCGCACCGAAACATCCGGTGCAATTTAGCACGGGACCGGACTCGATGCTTAATACATTGGCGCTTAAACTCGCTGGTATTGACAGGAATTTCAAGGTTCCAGCAGGTTCGTCAGGTGTTGTGGTATTTGATTCAAATGGCGAACCGACCGGCTTGATGCGCGCCTTCAGTCCAAGAATCGATGCTCCGTCGCACAAGAAGACGCCCACTGCGGAGCAAGCCCTTGAGTTGGTGAAGGATCTGTTTGCCGACTACAACAGTATCGGGCTTACCACCATTGCTGACCGAGGAGCGAGCCTGGAAAATATTAAAGTCTATCAAAAGCTGCGCGACGCCAATGCCCTCACTGTCAGGCTGCGTCTTTCGCATATTTTTCCGACCGGCAACCTCTGGCGCAGCACCGAGTTAGCCCTGGATGAAATCATCAGGAATCCGCTCTGCAAGCGGGATTCCATGCTGCAGATCATCGGCACCAAGATCTGGCTCGATGGAGGCATGCTGACCGGCAGCGCGCTCATGCAGGAACCGTGGGGCGTTAGCCAGATCTATGGTATTAAAGATAAAGAATATCGTGGCGTGCAACGCACCCCGAGTGAACATCTGGTCAAGATGGTGCGCAAGGTTTCTGCTGCCGGTTTACAATTTACTGCGCACAGCGTGGGCGATGGCGCTGTGAAGTTGCTGCTGGATGTGTATGACGAGGCAAACAAGGACACACCCATTCGAGATACGCGTCCATGCATCACCCATTGCAATTTCATGACGCCTGAGAGTATTGCCGTGGCCGCGCGTCTCGGCGCTGTCATCGACATGCAGCCCATCTGGTTTTACCTGGATGGTGCCACCTTGCTCAAGCAGTTCGGCTACGAGCGCATGTCCCGCTTTCAACCGCTGCGTGCGTTGTTTGATGCCGGGGTTCCGGTCGGCGGTGGCACTGATCACATGCAGAAGATCGGCAGCTTCCGCTCCATCAATCCCTACAACCCGTGGCTAGGCATGTGGATTACCGTCGCCAGGCAATGTCAATTCATGGAATCACCCCTGCATCTTAAAGGCGGTTTGACGCGTGAGGAAGCCATCAGGCTTTATACAATTAACAACGCAAAAGTCCTGCTGCTTGAAAAGGAAACGGGATCACTGGAGGCTGGCAAGCTGGCAGACATGATCCTGGTAGATCGAGACGTCATGAAGTGCGCCGTCGATGAACTTCCAAAAACGCAGGTGCTGAAGACATGGCTCGCAGGGCGTATCGTGTTTGTAAAAAAGTGAGCCGTTGGTTTGTCGATTTGCTTTGCCGGTGATAGGCCAAGGTAATTTTGGCATCCGTAACGAAGTCGTGAAGCCGGAGATTATTCCGCTGATTGATTAGGTGGCTGCGGAGATGAAGCTGAGCGTCATTGATCTTTACGCGGCGCTGACGGGAAGCCTGAGTTCATTTCTGTCCGTGTACATCCCAATGTCGAGGGTGCGGGCTTGATCGCGGCTGCGGTTCACGCGGCGATCATCAAGAAGTAGTCAACGTCCGCGCAATTCTTCCAGCGCCTTGACGATCAGCTTCGAGTCCATTTCATGCACTTCGATCTTCTGTCCAATCTTGGGCACGAGGGTGACGCATAGTTCACCGCCGAGATGCTCCCGGAATTCTTCCAGCCCGGCCAGGATTGTGTGTTCGCCGCGCTCATTGCGTGCCAGCAATTCCGGAGCAAAAATTTTGAATCCCACGCGTTCGATGAGCGCCAGCACACGATGGGCTGTTGCGGCATCGAGGATGCCTGCCTTGACTGAGTAGAGGAGGTCCACTGCCATGCCGATGGCGACGGCCTCGCCGTGCGGCACTCGGAACTTCGAGGCTTGTTCGAGTTTGTGCGCGGCCCAGTGGCCGAAGTCGAGCGGACGCGCGGACCCTTGCTCGAAGGGATCGCCGCTGGTGGCGATGTGTGCGATGTGCAGTTGCGCGCTGCGCTGCACTGCTTGTTCAACAACTGAAGAATTGAGGGAGGCTAGATCATCGGCATGTTTCTCCAGCCAGAGAAAGAAATCTTCATCGCGAATCAGCGCCACCTTGATGGCCTCAATGAGCCCGCAGCGTTTTTCGCGTGCGGGCAGGGTGTCGAGGAAGGCGAAGTCATTCACGATGGCGTAAGGCACGGCGAATGTGCCTATCCAGTTTTTCTTTCCGAAGTAGTTCACACCGTTCTTCACGCCCACACCGCCATCGCCCTGGCTCAGGGTGGTGGTGGGGAAGCGCACATGGCGGATGCCGCGGTGCGCGGTGGCGGCGGCGAAGCAGACGAGATCGAGCACCGCCCCTCCGCCGATGACAAAGACGAACGAGTGGCGGTCGAGTCCTGCGAAATGGATGGCGCTCCAGCATTGCTCGACGAGGGCGAATTCATTTTTGCAGGCCTCGCCCCCGGTGATCGAAATTGGCGCAGCGGCGAGAGTGAACACGTCCGGGTGCAAGGCGGCATAGGCTTCCAAGGATGGCAGCAAGCCCGGGTTGGTTCCTGCCACATGACTGTCCACAAAGACGAGCACTTTCGTGACACGACCGCCCTTCATGGTATTGGCCAGCAAGTTGTGCAGCAAATTATTGGAGCCGTCAAAAACGTCGCGCGTGAACAGCACGCGCTGGGTGTAAGGCACACTGAATGTCTGATCGATCATGGAAAGGAGTGCGCTTCGTAATGCGCGCACAAGGGTTGTCAAACAATACGCTGCACTTGATGGTTATTGTGCAGGGCACGCATCAGGTGGCTGCGATTTTTTTCTGCCAGAGGATGAGCAGGGGAAATGAGAAGCCGAAGCAAAGTGAGAGCGCGGGTGATACGGTGCTCACTGCGAGGGCATCCACCCAGGTGATTCCCGCAAGCAAGAGGCCGACTGCGCGACCGATGTTCGACGATGGCGGTTGCCGCATGATTTTGCGCGCTGCGAGAACAAGTCCGGCAACCAGGCCAAGCCAAAGCAGCACCGGCCATGCGGGAAGCAAGCTGCTGCCGGTGGAGATCGGCAGCAGCAGTGAGATGATCAGGGGGAGCGCGAGGCCGAGTATGCCAGTGGCACACAGAATCGGCTGGATGGGCGCATCTTTAGATTCACGCCGCGCCGTCAGGCTGACTCCCACGATGAAACCGCCCAGGGCGATGGCTTTGGCGATGACTTCCGTGTGCGAAGCAAGACTGAGCGTTCCGGTCACGGCTGACGCCGCTGCTAGATAGAGCAGCGTGCGGCACGAACCCATGATGAGAACTGATCCGGGCCAAGGCTTGTGAAACAAATCGTAAACCACCACTGCTGCGACCAGCGTGCCTGTGAGCCAGATGCACGCTTCTGCGCCCCGGACGGACATGGTGAATCCTGCAGAGATAAAGATAAGTGCTGCGATCCATGCCTTCGTGAGCGAGATGCGACCGGAGGGGATGGGACGTTCCTTGCGATGTTCGCGATCAAACTTCACATCCGCCGCGTCGTTCAAGAACATGCCGCCGGTGTAGATCAGTGAACCGCCGACGAGCAGCCAGGCTAGCGGTTTCCATTCCCATTTGCCACCGGCGAGAATCCACGCGGCGAGGATGTTCGTCCAGACCGTGGGCAGGTTGGAGATGCGGGCGAGTTCGAGCCAGGGACGGAGAATATTATTCTTCACGAGAGGACAGACTGTTCAGAAAAACTTCAAGGGAAAGAACTTGGCGATGGCGTCGAAGTCGCGGTCGTTGTGCAGCAGTTGAGCATCATACTGCAAGGCTGTGGCTGAAATGAGGCAGTCGAGATTGCTGTAGATGGTAAAGCCATTGCTTCGGCAAGTGCGATAGATCTCTGCCGCGTGGCGAAATGTTTCACGTTTGATCTCGAGGTAGCGGCAGTTGTCGAATACGGTCGTTATTTTTCGTTCCTGCCATTTAAATCGGACGCCCCGCAAGACTTCCATGACTGTCGGGCCACAGATGCAGATGCCGGGATCCTCGTCGATCAAACGACCAAGAATATCCGAGGTTGGATCAGAGGGACCGGCCAGGTATGAAATCCAAGCACTGGTGTCGGGCAGGATAAGCATGTCAGACTGAGCGTTTGCTGTGTTTGCGCGGCTTGACATGCTCCTCAATATATCCGTCCCAGAACTTCACCTTGCCACGCAACTTGAGCAATTCCTTCATCTGATGACGGCGCACAACTTCTCTGAGTGCGAAATGCACTACGCCGGTCTTGGTCTTGATGCCTGTGGCCTTCTGGGCCGCGTAAACCAAGGGCTCCTCCATGACTATGTTCGTGCGAACGGTGTCTTCGTTGTTTGATTTTTTAGCGGGCTTCTTTTTCATACACATAAAATACTTAAATCATGTGTATTCGCAAGATATATTTTTGAAAGATCAAGCCAGCGCGCGCTGCCGCATGGCATCGAGCGTCCACTTATATTCTGCACATAACTGGTCAGCTACGTCGGCGCTGCGGAGGTTCTCCGGCAGCACTTCCCAGGTGTAAGTTTCCATTTCCAGATGCTGGCAGGCGGCAGGATGTTGCTGGAGCCAGTCCAGCGCGCCGAGGGCGTGGTCGCGGGTATCGCCCAAGCCGCCGTTGGGCGATGCATGAAGCGGCACATGAAAATGAACGCGCCATTCGTCGCCGAGATCATGTGGATGAATGGCCGCATATTCGAGCGCCGCCGGGATGTCGCGAAACCGGCGCAGCATGTCCTGGCCATCGTGCATGATGACCTGATGAAAATAAACGGGTTCATCGAAACTGTGGAGCCGTTCGATATTCTCGGGTGTTGGCTGGAGCTTCAGCGCGGAACTCAAGTGCAGCTTGCTCAAGCGTATGCCAGCGTCATGAATGCGGGAAAGCGCATCGGCGGCTTCCTCGAATTCGATGGCCAGGTGGCAGCAGTCGTAGTTCAGGCCGACGCGGCGGAGGAAGGTGGTGCCGCCACGATGGCGGTCGAGATACAAGCCGAAAAACTTCAGGGTTTCGCCGCTGGTCTCGAACAGGCCGAGTGGTTCAGGTTCGAGGCCGAGATGCAGGTCGTGGCCGGTGGATTCGCTGAGCCGTTCGATGTGTTCGCTGCATGATTTCAGGTTGTCGAAGATGGCGTTGAGTTCGTCGGCACCGATGCCGAACTCCTTATGGGAACCGGGCAGGGTGCTGACGCTGCCACTCATGCCGGAAGGTAGCAGTTGGGCGAGGAGGTCGAAGAGCAGGTTTGTATAATCGAGTCTGGCGGGCGTGGTCCAGTCGGGCCGGAAGACTTGTTCCTTCACCCGGGATCCGTGAAACGCACCGTAGGGAAATCCATTGATGGTAAAAACGTAACAGTCATGTTTATCAAGCCAATGTTGAAATGAAGTGAGCGCGCTGGGTTGCGCCAGTTCCCGGGCCGCGATGGCGCTGAGGCGGAGGCCGATGCCGTAGGGTTTTCCGGCGGCGATGCGTTCCCGCACGCGCAGGGTATGCTCGCGCAGTCCGCGCCAGGTTTCCTCCCAGTTCTCGCCGCGATGGATGTTGGTGCAGTAGCCGAGGTGGCGGTTGTGGTTTAGAAGCATGATTGAATCTTAGCGCGAGGTGCGCGCACTGCGAGAATTTCTGCTGGATTGAGTTATCCCTGCGACTTGGCCTTCTTTTTGCTGTAGGTGGGATGCAAGATTCCATACATGCTTTTTCAAGGATACGATAAAGGAGACTTCTGTGATGAAATGCTGGCCGACGATGGTTCGGTTCGGCCGCATTATCGCAGTGTGGTGGAGGGTTTTGGGCGTCTCAATTCTTCCGAGTGGGCTCAGCGGCAGACGGCGACTGATCTGGCGTTCATGCGCAGCGGAGTGACCTTCACGGTGTATTCTGACTCACAAGGCACCGAGCGAATTTTCCCGTTTGATCTCGTGCCAAGAGTTATTCCTGCAACCGAGTGGACGCAAATCGAGCGGGGGCTGATCCAGCGCATCACGGCGTTGAATCTGTTTCTTCACGACATCTATCACGATCAGAAGATTCTAAAAGACCGGATCATTCCGCCGCACTATGTTTTGGGCGCAAAACATTTCCGGCGCGAGTTCATGGGCTTCAATGTGCCGAAAGATATTTATGTGCATATCTGCGGCTCGGACCTGATCCGGGGGCGGGATGGCGGCTATCTGGTGCTGGAGGACAACTTGCGCTGCCCGAGCGGCTCGAGCTACATGCTGGAAAACCGCGCCGCGTTAAAGCGAGCGTTTCCGCAGCTTTACCAAGGTGCTGGCGTGCGCCCGGTGGACGGCTATGCGCAGGAACTGCTGAAAGTGCTGCAATTTGTTGTGCCGCAGAATTTTCGGGATCAGCAGCCCAACGTGGTGCTGCTGACCCCCGGGGTCTATAACAGCGCGTATTTCGAACACTCGTTTCTGGCGCGACAGATGGGGATTCCGATTGTGGAGGGTCGCGATCTGCTGGTGCAAGATGCCCGTGTTTACATGCGCACCACGGCGGGGCTGGCTCCGGTTGACGTGATTTACCGGCGCATTGACGATGACTTTCTTGATCCCTCTATTTTCCGTTCTGACTCCATGCTCGGAGTTCCGGGGCTGGTGCACGCCTATCGCTCTGGCAACGTCAGTCTGGCCAACAGCATCGGCACCGGTGTGGCGGACGACAAGGTGATCTATTATTTCGTGCCGCGGATGATCAAATACTACCTGGGTGAAGATCCCATTCTGCCCAACGTGGAAACTTATCTGGCCAGCGAGCCGCAGGACCGGACCTACATTCTTGAAAACCTATCCAAGCTGGTGGTGAAATCGGCCAATGAAGCCGGTGGCTACGGGATGCTCATGGGACCGTGGGCGGCCAAGGAGGAGATCGAGGAGTTTCGCAAGCTGATCATCGCCAATCCGCGCAATTTCATCGGGCAGCCGCCGATCTCCCTTTCGCGTCATCCGACCTGGTGTGGCGAGTGTTTTGAGGGGCGGCATGTGGATTTGCGTCCTTATATCTTGTATGGAGACAAGATCACGGTCACTCCGGGCGGGCTGACGCGGGTGGCCTTGCGGAAGGGATCGCTGGTGGTCAATTCGTCGCAGGGCGGGGGATCGAAGGACACCTGGGTGCTGCACGGCGATGAATAACGAGAAGTCTGACCGATAACACCCGAACATACCGAGCCTTTCCCGATGTCTTATCCCGCAGTTTCAGCCCGAATTCCTGTGAGTCGTGATTCATCGGTCATGCTTTCACGAGTCGCCAATTCGCTCTACTGGATGAGCCGCTACATCGAGCGCGCGGAGAACGTTGCGCGGCTTCTGGATGTGAACCTTCAGCTGATGCTGGATTTCGTGGATATGGACGACGCCCAGCTCAAGGAACACTGGCTGCCCATCATCCGGTCCGCAGGTGACGAAGAGACGTTTTTCAAGTACTACGAACATGCCGACAGCCGCAGTGTGACCGAGTTCATGACGTTCCGGGAGGAGAATCCGAGTTCCGTGATCTCGTGTCTCTTCACCGCACGGGAGAATGCCCGGCAGATCCGCGACCAGATATCGTTCGAGATGTTCGAGACGATCAACGACTGCTATTTGTTTTTGAAGTCCACCGATGCGCGAAAGATCTGGCAGGATGGTGCGCATGCGTTTTACAACAAGATCAAAGAATACTCGCATCTTTTCCAGGGATTAACCGATTCCACTTTCTTGCGCGGTGATGGTTATGAGTTCATCCAGTTCGGCAAGTTCCTGGAACGCACCGACAAGACCACGCACATCCTCGACATCAAATATCACATCCTGCTGCCGACTCTGGAGGACGTGGGCGGGGCGGTGGATGCCGCCCAGTGGCAGGCGGTGCTGCGCTCGGTCAGCGCCTTGCAGGCGTATCGCCGCTTTTATGTGGCGGACATTTTGCCGTGGAAGGTGGCGGAGTTCCTCATTTTCTCGCCGACCTTTCCGCGTTCCATCCGCTTCGGTCTGGAGCGGGTGAATCACTTTCTGCATCTGATCTCAGACACCAAGCCGGGTGATCATCGCTCCGCAGAGGCGCGCGCGTTTGGACGGCTGGTGTCAGACATGCAGTTTCTTACCATCGAGGACGTGATGAACGGAGGCTTGCATGAGTTTTTCGTGCGCGTGAGAACGACGCTTGATCAGATCGATGATTTCCTCTATCAATCATTCATGTATCACCCGCCAACCGATCTGGAGGCCGAGATCCGGCTGCACCAGCAGGAAATGCAACAACAGCAGGCATGATCGCGGAAGCTCCCGAAGTCCAACCGATCAATTCCGAATGGCGTGAGCCGCTCCTTTTGGAGGTGAGGCACCTGACGCGCTTCATCTATCAAGGCTCCACGCAGGACAGCTTCAATGAAGCGCGCCTTCAACCGGCGACGGATCATGGGCAGGAATGCCGCGAGTTCTCATTGAACATTGAGCCGGGTGCGCTGGTGCGCGATTACCCGGATTTCTTCGCCAATTGTGTGCATTACTTTGACGTGTCACCGCCGCATGAGTCGCTCAGTGTGGAGGCTGTCTCCGTGGTGCAAACACGGCCGGATGCGCGCGGGGAACCGTCACCTGCCTATTCGCCAGAAGCGCTCAATAACCACGACGTCGTTGAAAGCTGGTTTGAGTACCTCCAGGATTCCGCCTTTGTATCCTTGGACAAAGAAATCTGGCGTGAAGCCTGTGATGCCGTGCCACAGGGGCTGACCGATCTCTGGCAAGATGCCCGCGCCATTGGCTCCCACATTTTCAAGAGCTTCAGTTACACGCCCAACCTGACCACGGTCAACACTCGTCCTGTTGAGGTGTTGCGGGTGCGCCAGGGGGTCTGCCAGGATTTTGCTCACATCATGCTCGGCATGTGCCGTTCCATCGGCATCCCTGCCCGCTATGTGAGTGGATATTTTTTCAATCCCAATCGCCTGCCTGATGAAATTGAGGCCAGCCATGCGTGGGTTGAAGTTTATTTGCCTGGCTACGGCTGGAAGGGCTTTGACCCCACTCACGACCGGGTGCCGGACACGCGTTATGTGAAAATCGCCACGGGGCGCGACTACGGCGATATCCGTCCAGTCAGCGGGACTTTTCGAGGCAAAGGGACACGCGAGATGATCGTCGAAGTCTATGTGACACGATTGGATGCACCAAGCCGGGTCAGTTCACAATAATGGAGCCAGACTTCTCCACAATAGTGGCATGATCCGACTGCGGATGGCAAATGATGGATGCAGGGCGAGCGCTCCGCATGCCGTCGTTTGCGTCGTGCGCTGCAGTGCTGGATATTGAGGGCACGCGGAGCGCTCGCCCTACAAGAAGAGATGGGTGGATGTTCGAATTCTTAGAATATTTCGCGTAATTGAGCTTCATATTCAAAAAAAACTTGATTTCTGACTGATAGTCTGGCAAGATTAAATATAAACAACACACCGAAAATTATTACAGCATAATATTATTATAGTAATTACAGAAATAACTTGATTATTCATGGCAACCTATGCTACAGTTTCCCAGATGGCAGGTAACACTGACATTTAAACCTTAAAACTCCTCTATCCTATGTCGACTCTCAATCCACTTAAACAACCTGCTCCGGTGAAAGATTCCGGTAAACTCGCCGATTTCATTTTGTTCAGCCAACGCGAGTTCCTGCTGAATCTCTCCAAGGATCTGAGCCGGGGCAACATCTCCTTCAGCCAGTTCTATCTGCTGAGCTATCTGACCACTTCGCGTGATCTGACGATGACCGACATCGCTCGCAAGATGGGTCACTCCACGGCGGCGGCGACCGGATTGGTCGATCGCATGGAAAAGCTCGGCTATGTGGAACGCAGTCACGCCGCAGACGACCGTCGCAAGGTCATGGTGCGTATCACGACCAAGGGTGTTGAACTCGTCGCCCGCCTTCGTTCCGCGCTCCAGACGCGCGTGGCTGAGGCCATGGAAGAGACCAAGACCTCGGACATTGATGGTTTACTGGCTTCGGCGGGTACACTGGCTGCGGCGCGCTAGAGCATTTTTAAAAAAAGACGTGGCGGCATCTCGTAAGAGTGCGGGAAGAAGCCACGGCAGCCGGCGGAGCATGCCTATTTCCCGCGTTCTCACGAACGCGGCTACAAGCGCGGCTGCGAAATTATTTAAACCGCGCCAAGAGGGGCGCCCGAATCGGTGGCCGGCTGATTCTGAGAAACCTCCCCGGTTGCCAGGGAAGGTTTTTTATTTGGCACCCGGTATCATGCGTTCATCTTGGATTATGGACCCGAATCTGTGCATGACCTTTCCGGCGTTGAACATTCTCGACGGCTTCGCCCATGCCTTCACGCTGAGGCATCCAACCATCAATGTGCGAGTGGATCGGGAGGAGGCGGTTCGCAATCTCGCCGGATGGCACAATGAGGTGCTCCAGACGGAACTCGGATTCGATCTGTCAAAATTAGCGACCGCAGAGCAGGTTCATGGCAATCGTGTCGCCGTGGTCACCCATCCTCTGCAAGGGCCAGCCCAGGGTGCGGATGCTTTGATCTCGGCAGCGAGAGGAATCGTGCTTGGGATTTATGTGGCGGATTGTTGTGCGGTCTATCTAGCCGATCCGGTCGCAGGAGCCTTCGGAGTTGTACATTCTGGCAAGAAGGGCACGGAGCAGAATATCACTGGGCTGACGATCCGCGCACTGGTGGAAAATTTTGGAACACGACCGGAGAACCTCGTCTTTCAACTCTCGCCGTG
Source organism: Verrucomicrobiota bacterium (assembly GCA_009885695.1). Classification (GTDB taxonomy): domain Bacteria; phylum Verrucomicrobiota; class Verrucomicrobiia; order Verrucomicrobiales; family Verrucomicrobiaceae; genus VFKE01. The sequence goes on from VFKE01000087.1 coordinate 15,479, forward strand.
CATCCGGCCACCGGCTTACGAAACGGATTTCGCCGCAACGATCCGCGAGCAGGCGATGGCCGCTGGTGTGCTGCCGCGCAACGTGCATGACGAAGGCATCTGCACGACGTCGGACCCCGGACGCTACTACTCCTACCGGATGGAGAAGGGGAAAACCGGGAGGATGCTGGCCTTGCTCGGACGGCATTGAGGCGCGAGCGCTGCTTGCATGGTGCATTCTCCGGTGCTTGATGAAGCGTGCCCCGAATTCTTGCCCTCCAGCTCAAGCGTATCGGCGACCTGATCCTCACGGCGCCGGCGCTGGCGGGTTTGCGCGCGGCTCTGCCAGCCGCCGAGATTGTGCTGATGACAGCCGCGAATGTGGCGGATCTGGCGCGCTGCATCCCGTCGGTCAGCCGTGTCATTCCCTATCGAGCAGGCCGCATGAATTTGAACGCATGGTCTTCAGTGATGGCGGGGCCATGGGATGCCTGCCTCGATTTTACGGGAACGGATCGCTCGGCCTTGCTGGTGGGTCTTTCCCATGCAAAACGCAGAATGGGTTACAAGAAATTTTCCGACAATCGGCTCCGTCGGCTCGCATTCACGGAATGCAGTGAGGCGTCTGTGCGCGAGTTGCACACCGTGGATTTTCATGCCGCATTGATTGAGCTTTTTCTGAAGCAATCGGCTCCGATGTCGCGTGGCATCTGCCCGTTTGTCATACTGGACGAGACAGGACGCAACGCGAGACAAAAGCTGTCGGCTGCGGGCGTTGCCGGCCCTTATGCCATCATTCATCCCGGCACGGTCAGGGCGGACAAGCTATGGCAGGCGTCGCGTTGGGCGGAGGTGGCTGCTCATGTGGTGAGCATGCGCGGATTGAGCGTGGTGCTCACCGGTGCGGGTGACGGTATTGAGCGTGTGCATCTGGATGACATAAAAAAACATCTCACGGTTCCGGTGACGGATCTGACTGGAAAATTCTCACTGCCGGAGCTTGCGGGATTGATTGAAGGCTGTGGGTTGATGCTGGGAGTGGACAGCATGGCGATGCATCTGGCGGCCATGTTCCGGCGGCCGCAGGTGGCGCTTTTCGGGCCGACCAATCCCTTTCACTGGCGTCCCCGACATGAGCGGGCCGCAGTTCTGGTCGGGGAGGCGCCCGGCCTGCGCATTCAGTTTGATCCGCGGGAGAAACCGCATGAGATGAAGGATGTCTCGACGGTGGATGTGATCGGTGCTATCGATCACATCCTCGCAAATACAATGTCCGCGCCCTGATCGGGTGGAACTTTCTGCATGTCTCAAATCAAGAAAATCAGCCGCAAAGAGATCATCAAGCTCAACCGCAAGGAGCTGTGGGTGCTGTCGAAGGAAGTTTACGGCAAGCTTTACGCCTACATGAAGCCCTATCGGGTGCGTTTCGCGATCGGCGCGTTTCTCGGCATCTGCAGCGGCCTCTTTAATGCGGTGATGCTCGCCGGCTTCCAGATCATCTTCGACATCGTCCTGCCCGTTAAGAAGTCAGGCGCGATGATGGGAAGGATACCGTTCCTCGGAGATTTTGATCCTATCAGATGGATTGAGCAGATGGGCTGGAAAAGTCCTGGCGTCTCCGCGCCAATGTCGGTGGTTGTGATCGCGTGTTCCTGCATTCCCCTCCTCATGCTGGTCAACGGTCTGCTGACCTATTATGCCGACTACATGATCAGCTGGGTTGGAAACCGGATGCTTTACCGCCTGCGCAACGAAACTTTCCGCAACCTGATGGGGCAGTCGCTTTCCTTCTTCAATCGCTCGAAAGTGGGCGACCTGATTCAGACCGTGTTCAACCAGACGCGTGTGGCGCAGATGAACGCAGTGGAACTTTCACAGATCATCATCAAGAATCCTGTGACCATCCTTACAGTGTTCATATACCTGATGGCGTGGGATCCATTTTTCATGATCAGTGCCATCGTCATCTTTCCCCTTTGTATCATCCCGGTCATGTATGTGTCGCGCGGTCTGCGCAAAGTCGGCGCGCGGGAAGAGGAGGAAGCCGGATCCCTGATGACCACCATGCACGAGGGCTTTCTGGGCATTCGGGTGGTCAAGTCGCACGCGCGAGAAGATCATGAGATCGAAAGGTTTGATAAGTCAAACTCGAGCATGTCGCAAAACATGTTCCGGTGGAGCCGGGCTCTCAGCATGATTGGCCCGATGGTGGAGACGGTCGCCTCGCTGGGCATTGCTGCCGGCTTGGTTTATGCATGGCACAAGGGCATCCACGCGCAGGATTTCATCATTGTAGTCATGGGACTGACGCGCGTCTACGGGCCAGCGAAGGAACTCAGCCGCGTGCAGCTCATCCTGCAAAAATGCATCGTGGCCACCAGCTCGGTTTTCGAAGTTATGGAGCAGGAGCCAGATGTGAAGGATGCGCCCGATGCCGTGGCGATCAATCGCGCTCGCGGTGCCGTGGGTTTTAATAAAGTCACCTTCCATTATCGGGATCCCAAAGGCAGGAAACACAAAAAACCCGCCCTGCACGAAGTGAGCCTGCAGCTCGAGCCGGGCAAGTTCTATGCCCTCGTCGGTCCCAGCGGAGCTGGCAAGAGCACGCTCTTTTCCATGCTTCTGCGCTTTTACGATCCGGATGCAGGCTGGATATCGCTCGACGGCTTGGACCTAAGGCGCATGACCCAGCACAGCCTTCGTAATAACGTAGGCACCGTCAGTCAGGACACCTTTCTGTTTCACGACACCATCCGCGAGAACATCCGCTACGGACGGCTGGATGCGACCGACGAGGACATCATCGCCGCCGCAACCAAGGCGCATGCGGACGACTTCATTGTCCAGCAGAAGGCGAAATACGAAACACTCGTCGGCGATGCTGGCAACAACCTGTCCGGTGGACAGAAGCAGCGCATCTCCATCGCCCGCGCGGTGCTGCGCAACGCGCCCATCCTCCTGCTCGACGAAGCCACCTCGGCGCTCGACACCGAAAGCGAGAAGATCATCCAGGAGGCGATTCAAGTCCTCAGCGAAGGCAAGACCGTCGTCGCCATCGCGCACCGCCTGTCCACGATTCTCGAGGCCGATCAAATTGTCGTCATGGATCACGGCCGGGTGCTTGATCAAGGCAAACATGCAGAGCTGCTCACGCGTTGCGAGCTGTATCAGCGTCTCTATCAGCTCCAGTTCCAGGGCGGGGCCATCGATCCAGACATGCCCGTGGCTGATGTCAGCCTTGATGCGGCGGTGGGAAATGATGCCGATTCAGGCGTGCCGGCGGATGACGATGATGAGGATCCGCACGGTGATCACGCCCGCAATCACGATGATGATAAATTGCAGTGACTCGTCTTCTTCAATTCTCTCGGCTATCTGCAGCCGCTGCATGTTGTCTTGTGCCATTTCATTATCCCGCAGGGAGGTATCCCGTCTTCTGTCAGCCCTGTTGACGCACTTTCCGCAACTGCGCTGATTGCTGATGAAAGCGGCTTGATTTCAAAGCGCTCGCCTGAACGGGCTTGCCTGCTGTGTTTGGAGCGGTTAAAAAAAATGGCTCTGTGGGAATTTGGGTGTGAAAAGCTGCGTGGTTGAGTAGCTGGGTGTAGAGGGGCGAATGAATGAACGGGAATTTTACCAGCAGGTTCTTGGATTGAGCAAGC
>VFKE01000062.1 GCA_009885695.1 Verrucomicrobiota bacterium
ATGAGTTGGAACTAATCTTTGCCGAAGCCGGCTATGCCATCCTCCGGGTTGAGAAGACCGGTGCCGGGACATTCTCCGGACTAAAGCGCATCGAGAAAATCGGCGTGCACGCAGACCTGGCCCAGTCCGATTACGTCGTGGTTCCAGCCAGACAACTCGCCGGGCTGCTAATGGAGTTCGACCAGGACACGAAGGCCGGCGGCCTGGCTTAGTGGCTTGTTGAAATTCGGCAACGTGCTTGTTTCGAGCCCGATGTCAGGCGGACTGTCACCACCTCAATCCTTTAAGCATGTTTTCAAAACAAATATCGCAGATCATCGGCTGGATTGAATTGCATCCAAAAATTTTTATGGTTTTCCTCGGCGCGACCGGATGGGCGCTGCGGGTGATGGTCGTTTGTTTACACCCTGAACCGGATCATTATATAGCCTCCGACACCATTTCATATTATGAAAATGCCCTGTCGATTTTGCATATAGGGGAAGCACGATTCAAAGTCTTTCCTGTGGGATTTTCACTTATATTGATCCCGCTTATTGCATTAAAGGCTGACCTTTGGACAATCGGCCACATTATAGAACCAGCCGTAGGCGCCATGGCTGGAGTTTTGGTGTTTATTCTTGCCAGGAAAATGCAGAACATCCGCGCAGGCATCGCGGCTGGCATGATTTGCGCCTTTCATCCCACCTTGTTGAATTGTTCTTCCCAAATCCTCACGGAAGATTGGACCATAATGTTCACGCTTGCTGCGCTAGTCATCCTCTCAAACAATTCCTGGCACCGGTGTTTTGTTGCAGGCATCATCATGGGTGTTGCCTGCACCGTGCGGTCCCCCTGTCTGGCTTTGGTCGCGGCTATTGCAATCTGGTGGATTATTGCCAGGGGGCGGAAGGGATTATTGTTGAGCATTCCGTTCTGCGTGGGCGCTTTTCTTCCCATATTGTTCGTTTCCATTTTCCTTTCATACTCGCAACACAGGCTGATTCTTCTGACTCCACAATCAGACGAAATGTCAAGATATGCAGCCGTCAAAGGCGGCTGGGTTAGCCTCAAACCCGAGGAAAAAGAAGAACGCAAAAGTTACTTCTTGTTTGCAGTCAAGCAGCCGAAGAAGTTTCTCAAGGAGAGATTCGACAGCTTTATCACATTCGTGTCACCATGGCCATTCGGAAACGACCGTTCACTTGGGAGAAAACTTATGCTGGCAATATCAGACGGGTTGGTGCTGGCATTTGCCGGGTTTGCCTTCCTGCGCGTCATAGGCAACGTTTCGTTTCGTCCGATTTTACTATTGCCCTGGATGGTTCTTATGCTTTGTGTTTTTTATACGCTCACCTATTCTATTCCGCGCTATCGAGTGCCCGCAATTCCCTTGTTGGTCACCTTTACCTGCCTCGCTCTCATCCCGCCCAGGGGCCCCAGGCAATGCGCAGAGTAAATATACTATTCCATTTATCGCGGGGATTCAGCGTGCTTACCTTGTTGCGCACGCTTGCCGTGCTGGCGATCCCTCCCCGCCCAAGTGCGCGGCAAATGGGATGGTTGGAAGGTTATTTGTCACCGTCCGTCGTCTCATGTCTGAAGCACACGCAGTGCCGGCAGAATAGCAAGATGAGCAGAATTGAGAATTCGAAGTCATGACCACTGCTAAAACTTTCAACTGCTGCTTTAGGATGGATGCCAGCCGGGCCGTCGCAATCACTCTTGTTGCCGCAGCCCTGCTGTGCTAATAAATTTCCCATGAACGAACAGGCTTTGCTTTCCAGGATCACTTCATCGCCGGACATCTGCCACGGGAAGCCGTGCATCCGCAATCTTCGGTATCCTGTGGAGTCAGTGCTCGAATGGATGAGCAGCGGCATGACGAATGAGGAAATTCTGGCCGACTACGAGGATCTGGAGGCTGATGATCTGCGTGCTGCAACCGCCTGGGCTGCACGTCTCGTCCGAACAAAGCGCATCGAACCCGTGGGGGCATGAAGTTCATCGTGGATGCGCAACTGCCGCGCAGGCTCGCACATGAGATCGCAGTCTCCCAATCCTGAATATCCTGTTATACCAAGAGTAGTTGAAAACCGAATATTTTGGCCCCTGAAAGGGGCAGAGAAATTAGCCGGTGGTGGCAACCACCGGTAGCACCACGAAGAGTGGTTTTGCGCCCTGAAGGGGCGCCAGAAGGAGGACTCTGTGCCGGCGAGCACCGTTCTCGCGCTCCGCTGGAGCGCACATGGGCCCAACCATGATCCGGTGGTTGTCACCACCGGCTAATTTCTTGCGACCCTCCGGGTCACACAGCAATAATGATCCTGTTTTCAACTGCTCGAGGTATTAATCCTGTCCATTTTCCATTTTAGGCTGATGGACTTCCGTTTCGCCTGCCATGCTTTCCATTGACGCCAATCCTTTACTCCACTGCTACAGCGAAGCATCGCCACGGCCAATGTGAAGGACTTCAAGGATTTTGGCTTCACCAAGGTGTGGAATCCTCTGGGGCAAGAGTAGAATAGGCAGGAGGCAAGAGGCAAGAGGCAGGAGGCAGGAGGGCAGTGGTCATTCCAAGCTTCATCCTTCATCCTTTCCGCCATTCGTCATCCCCCCGTGTCTGATACTGCGCCCACGGCATAAAATTTGTTTGCCAACAGAAGCACTCCTACATTAGATTGTCGTCATGACTAGAACTCAAATTCAACTGCCGGAGCCGCTCTTCGGAAGGCTGAAACAGATTGCCCGGGTGCGGGATGTGTCCGTCGCTGAGGTGATTCGCCGAGGCATGGAGCTATATACCCAGAGCTGCACGGAAGTCGATTCCTCGACTTCCGCGTGGACGATGCCGGTGCTGCGGGGAAGCGGTGGACATTTAAAGGATCCGGCTGAGGTCAAAGCAGAAGCTGCCGCGATCGAAAAACGTTCCGGGCGCCGGTAGTCGCATGCTCACGGCGGACACTAATCTTTTCATTCATGCGGCGGATCCAGATTCGCCGTGGCATCAAAAAGCCCGCGGATTCTTCGATGGATTGCCATCCTTGGATGACGAGTTTGTGGTGTGCGAGCTGGTGTTGGTGGAGTTGTATATGCAGCTTCGCAATGGAGCCATTTTTGTGAAGCCTTACACGGCGCGGGAGGCGGCTGCTTATTGTGCAGCCCTGAAGCAGAATCCACTTTGGCGCTGTGTGGATTATGACGCCAAGGTGTCCCCACGGCTTTGGAAATGGGCGGCAGAAACAAATGCTGGATTCCGCCAGATTATTGACGCGCGGCTGGCCGTCACCCTGCTTCATCATGGGGTCACGAAACTGGCCACAGCCAACGTGAAGGACTTTAAGGACTTTGGCTTCACCAAGGTGTGGAATCCTCTGGCCCAAGGGTAGAGGGGTAGGCAGGAGGCAGGAGGCAGGAGGCAGGAGGCAGGAGGCAGGAGGCAGTGACCAGGGATCACGGTCGACCGGTCCTCGTCCACTCCGTCCATCCGGTCCACTGTCTAGTGGTCTGTCATGGCTTAAATGCAGGGTTCCGATTGTAGGGGCGGACCCATGTGTCCGCC
>VFKE01000019.1 GCA_009885695.1 Verrucomicrobiota bacterium
GTTTGAATACCTCTACGACAAGCCCTACGACGACAAGAAGAAGGTCCGCGTGGCCGGTCCCTTCACCGTGGAGAGCCTCAGCCCCCACCGCGTGCTGGGCGTGGATGAGGACGATGAATTGATCGACACCCTGAAGGAAGACGCCGCCGAATACGGAGCCAAGCAGTCCTTCCCCCAGATGATCCTGGAGAACCTCAAGACCGCCGGCGTGCAGCAGGCGCACAAGGAGGACCGCATCACCTTCACCGCCCTCACGCCCTGGCCGGGCGAGGGTCGCGTCTGCGCCGAAGGCCGCTATCTGGAAGGCGACGTGGCGAAGCGGGCGGGAATTTTCATCGGCCCGGAGTTCGGCACAGTGCAACGCGCCGACCTGGTGGAAGCCGCCCGCGAGTGTGGCGATGCCGGATTCGATGTGCTCATCGCCTGCGCCTTCAACTACGAGGCGCACGCCACAGAGTTCAGCAAGCTGGGCCGCATCCCCGTGCTCAAGGCGCGCATGAACGCCGACCTCCACATGGCCGAGGACCTCAAGAACACCGGCAAAGGCAACCTCTTCGTAATCTTCGGCGAGCCCGACATCGACCTCCTGCCCGAGAAGGACGGCAAACTGCGCGTGAAAGTGAACGGCGTGGACGTCTTCAAACCCCAGACAGGCGAAGTCATCAGCGACGGAGCCGACGGCATCGCCTGCTGGTTCATTGATACCGATTACAACGAAGAAAGCTTCTTCGTCCGCCACGCCTACTTCCTCGGCGCAAACGACCCCTACAGCGCGCTGAAGACGACGCTGAAGGCGGAGATCAATGCGGAGGCGTGGGCGACGCTGAACAGCGACACGTCACGCGCCTTCGAGAAGCCGAAGCAGGGGCGAATCGCGGTGAAGGTGATCAATCATCTCGGCGATGAGGTGATGAAAGTTTTCAAAGTTTGAGCCAAGTATGGACATCCAAACTGCCAGCGTTTACACTGTCGTCCGCCCATGAAAACTGATTTCGTCCAACCCCGCTTCGTCGGTCCTCGCTTTGAAGAAGCGACGCTGCCTGTCGAGGTGGCACGGGACTTGGCGGCTTACGAGAAGCTGGTGAAAGAACTGGCGAAACATCTATACCTTCGTGATCACGAGGAGCGTGAACGAGTGCCGAAGGGATTCGCAGCCGATTTCCAGCTGCATCTAGTGAAAGTGGACGAAGGCAGCGCCAAACCTCTGCTGGCGATGGTGACGGCAGGGTTGCTGGCTTTGGATGCGGGAACGAGTGACTACCTCATCAGGGCAAGAGATTTGGTGGCCGAGTGTATTCAATCGCAAGACGGACAGTTGCCTGCCGAGTTTCCGCGCAGTCTGCTGGCTTACTTCAACAAAATTGGCGGCTCGCTGCGCGATGGTGAACAGATGGAATTGGCTACCCATCAGGGTGGAAACGCGGTGCTGACTCCTGAACGATGCAAGCATCTGGTGCTGGCTGCCAACAAGCAGTATGAACGTGAGGTGGAAGTGAGCGGAACCATTGAAGAGGCCAACTGGGCGAGATCGACCTTTCAACTCCGGCTGCTGGACGGAAGACAACTTGTGATTCCCATGCCAGAGAGTTTTCATGCACAAGCAGGCAAGATCGGCGGACACCCCAGGCATCTCGTGGTCGTGCAGGGCGTGGGTGCCTTTAACTCGTGGGACAAGTTGGAAAAGATCGTATCAGTAGAGTCACTTGAGATTCAGCAGGACTTCCAGCTTGCCGCCAAGTTTGAGGAACTTTCCGTCTTGAGTGACGGCTGGTATGACCATCTGGGCATGGCCCCTGCGAAGGATAAGCTCGCTAAGCTGGCTGCCCACATGATCGGCCACTATCCTGAATCCCAGCCATTGCCATTGATCGTGCCCACCCCCGAGGGGAACCTGCTTCTGGAATGGGATGCTGAAGGCGATCCATCCGTGGACGTCGACCTTGCCTCAATGACCGCCAACTATCATTCGTTCAGTCTTGATGGCGGAGACAAAGAAGGCAGCTTTGAACTCAGTGATGAGTCAGTCTGGCCTGTATTCTTTGAGTTTCTCAAGAGCAATATTGAACCGCGCCTCGCATGACTCCGACGACGCTTCTCCACCGGCAGGCGCATCCAAAGTTCATGGATGGAGCCGTAATCACCAGTCAAGTGTTCATCCCTTTTCCGAAGGACGAGGGGCTGCTCTCGGTTTACGACGGTGATCAAATCAGCGCAGCGGAAGCTCACGCGCACTACACTCAGGTGTTGGGAAATGAATCGCATTCCGTTTGGTCAGTGACCAAGGCTGAGGCGGATGGAGAAGCCGCCCCTGCCAGCCTCGATGCGCTGCCTGATTTCCCATCTCATGCGAAGATCGACTTCACGGGGAAATCCGACAAAGAGTGCAGGAAGATTGCCAAGAAGTTGAAGGCGTGCGCAACGGCAAGAGGCTGCCAGTATCTGCCCGCCTGATTCATGGACTATCGCACCGCCGTCACCTTCACCGACAGCCTCGCCCATCTTGCTGACGACAAGCAGAAGAAATCAGTTATCGTTGCTGGGGCTGGAGCGGTCGTAAACGCATGGCGGCCTATCCTTAAGGCACTAGAACCTTGGTATGACTTTCCTCTCGAGCCGGATGGCGCAAACTCATTTCTCGCTCGTGTTGTTTATCTCTTGCGATGGTGGAAAACAGATCATGGAGGAGAGGCTAAACAGGAGCTTGATTCGTGGTTGGAAAAGCATGCCACCATCAAGCGCGACATAGCCTGGGAGTTGAAGTTGGCTGAGGCAAATGGCGAAATTAAAGCCCGTCCAAGTCTGGCGTTGCTCATGGAGAAACTGGTTGTCGGATACAGTCCATGTTTTGGGTTGGTAACGACGAACTGGGACACAGTCGTGCCACAGGCCATTCGCTCAGTGTTGGGGGCGGACTATGAGGTGTGTGTAGAACCACATCATCTTCATGGCAGCGTTGCCAACCCAGAAACTCTTTATCTTCCGTCTGAAGTCATTAGGGAACCGTATCGGCAACCCAATGCTGAGCACGAGATCGGTGTCATGCACAGCACCGTAATAAATCTCATCGCAGGCGCTAAGCGCACGATTTTATATGGGCTGTCGATCGATCCGTTAGATGCCGAACTATCACAGGTTCTCAGCGAAGCCTGGAACTGCTCAAGCATGGAAGAGATACTCATTGTTGATCCAAAACACGAAAAGATTGCGCATCGTGTCAACCTGCTCGTCGCTAGGGAGCGCAACGTGCGAATTGTCGGCATCAATCCCGATACAATGGCCGAAGAGAAGGACTACACCATTCGGATGCGCGGGAAGAGTATGACGGAACCACTTTCGATATCCGCCATATAACCATGGACTTCCGTATTGCCGACACTTTTACCGACAGCCTCGCGCGCCTCACAGGCGACGAGCAGAAAGCTGTGAAGACGACGGCGTTTGACCTCCAGATGAACCCGGCGAGTCCCGGAATGCAGTTCCACAAACTCGCCAAGGCGAAGGACAAGAATTTCTGGTCGCTGCGGGTCAGCGCAGACATCCGCATCATCGTTCACAAGACGGCGGGCAGCCTACTGCTGTGCTATGTAAACCATCACGACAAAGCCTATGACTGGGCCGAGCGGCGCAGGCTGGAGACGCACCCGAAGACCGGCGCGGCGCAACTCGTGGAGATTCGGGAGACGGTGCAGCAAATCCTTGTGCCGCAGTATGTCTTGGACGAGCCGAAAAAGGTCACGGCACCAAAGAAGCAGCCCTTTGCTCATCTCTCCGACGATGACCTACTGAGCTACGGTGTGCCGACGGAATGGCTGAAGGATGTCCGCGAAGCCACGGAAGAAAGCTATCTCATTCTGGCTGACCATCTCCCAGCTGAAGCCTCCGAGGCGCTGCTGGAGATCGCCACGGGTGGCACTCCCCGCAAGCCTGAACCTGCGGAGCCTAAAGCCAATCCGTTTGATCATCCTGATGCGCAGCGCCGCTTCCGCGTGATGACCAACGTCGAGGAACTGGAACGTGCGCTCGATGCTCCGTGGGAGAAGTGGACGGTCTTCCTGCACCCCGACCAGAAGCAATGGGTAGCACGCGACTACTCCGGTCCAGCTCGTGTGTCCGGTTCCGCTGGCACCGGCAAGACTGTGGTGGCGTTGCATCGTGCTGTGCATCTCGCGAGAGCGAATCCAGATGCCCGAGTATTGCTAACGACATTCTCCGACACACTGGCAAATGCCCTGCGCACTAAGTTTCGTTGTCTCGTCTGGAACGAGCCGCGCCTGGGTGAACGCATCGACATCCACTCCTTTAATGCCATCGGCCAACGACTCTACAAGGCTCACTGTGGCCCAATGAAACTGGCGGATCGAAAGACAATCCGAGACCTGCTAAGTGCTGCCTCGAAGGAGATTGGCGGCCACAAATTTACACTGCACTTCCTGCTGACCGAGTGGGAGCAAATCGTCGATGCCTGGCAGCTCGGCAGTTGGGAAGAGTATCGCGACGTCGCTCGTCTCGGACGCAAGACGCGACTGCCTGAAGCGCAACGTGCCGTGCTGTGGTCGATCTTTGAGAAGGTGAAGAGTGCGCTGAAAGAAAAGAAGCTCATCACTCACGCGGCGATGTTCACTGAACTTGCTACGACGATTACCAAGACCAAGAAAAAGCCCTTCGATTTCGTCGTGGTCGATGAAGCACAAGACGTGGGCATTCCTCATCTTCGATTCTTCGCTGCTCTTGGTGCCGACAAACCGAATGCTCTTTTCTTCGCAGGCGACCTCGGCCAGCGCATCTTCCAGCAACCCTACTCTTGGAAATCCCTTGGCGTGGACATTCGTGGACGCTCTCGCAACCTGAGAATCAACTACCGCACTTCCCATCAAATCCGCCAGCAAGCCGACCGCCTGCTCGGCCCCGAGGTGGCCGACGTGGACGGCAACACTGAGAGCCGCAACGACACCGTCTCCGTCTTCAATGGCCCGCCACCCGTCATTCGCGTGCTCAAGAGCGAGGGCGAGGAGGCCAAGTCCGTCGGGTCATGGATAGCAGAGCAGTCAAATGCTGGAATCTTACCGCACGAGTTCGGCGTCTTCGTGCGCTCCACAGGCCAACTGAACCGCGCCCAAGCCGCCGTCAAAGCATCAGGGTTGTTATTCAAGGTTCTCGATGAGCATGTCGAGACGACCAGCGGCCACGTTTCAATCAGCACCATGCACCTTGCCAAAGGCCTGGAGTTCCGCGCTGTGGTGGTCATGGCCTGCGACGATGAAGTGATCCCATTGCAGGAGCGCATCGAGACAGTGGGCGATGACGCCGATTTACAGGAGGTCTATGACACCGAGCGCCACCTACTCTACGTCGCCTGCACCCGTGCGCGGGATCATTTGATCGTCACCAGTGTCGAGCCCGCCTCGGAATTCCTGGATGATATGAAAGCATATAGCTAAATCAAACAGTGCCCGGCCCCGATCTTGCGAAGCACCGCTTGTGTTATTAAGCGCGGGCAATGGACTTGATAATATTCCTCTGACCCTTCGCTTTGCTAGTCTTCGCTTCTTTACTCTGCGCGGGTCCCTTGAAGTCGCCACTTTCGACATTACCAGCAGTCGAAGCTAACATTGCACCCAATCCGGCGCATACAGGAACCTTCGTGTCGGCGTATAGCCTGCTCGTGATCCGAATATCGGAGTGCCGCAGATAGCGACTGGCTTTGAAAATTCCGTCCCGGCTTGCAATGATGCTTCCGATTTCCTTCCGCAACGTGTGAAGGGGGCGTTGCTTGGGAACGCCTTTCTCCCTCAACCACTCGATTAAGGCTTTGTGCGTAGCGTCACAGCGATAGCCGTGGCTCTTATGCTCGGTGATTTCTTTGCGTGCCCTCTTCGGTGTCTCCAAGATGAATGGGCCAGAAGCGTTAGTATGATACCCGCGCAGCATCGCCACAAGCTCGTCATCCATCCCAATGTCTCCTCCGCTGTCCTTCGATTTGAGACGTTTGAAGTCAGTGTCCCGAATGCTAATCACCTTGCGATCAAAATCCACCTGCTCCCATAGTAGCGAATCCGCCTCAGAGCGGCGCAAGCCACAAACGAGTGTCAGCAGTAAGAGCTTGAAGGTCTCCGGCTTCTCATCTGCGAGCTCTTTGCGAGCGGCAGCGATGATCGTTCCCGCGTCAATCTTGCTGCGATAGCGCAGGCTCGGCTCTTCCTCACTGGTGATTCCCTGAAACCAAAGTTGCGTCGGCAACTCAATTTCCTGAGCAATAAAAGGAGCAATTCTCTTGCTCAACAACGCTTTTGAATTTCGCATCAAGCTGTTCACCGTCACGCTGGCGTGGTTTCGTTTGTCGGGCGTGGTTGCGGCCTTTAGGAACGCGTTCTTCCATGCAAGCACACGGGCCGGCGTGAGCTTCTCCAAGGGAGTCGCATCTACCTTCGCCCGCCATTCTTCACTTCCTCGCTTGAAATCATATTTTTTTCCACTATCCAGCCCCATCACTCCGGCTGTGATGCGACGCATCGCTTTCGCGTATGCCTCCATGCTCTCCGGTCGCGCAGATGAAAGGCGGGTAGCGGCCTCGATCAATGCGCCCACGGTGGCAGCTTGGGCCTTGGTTGTGGTTGCCGTGTTTGGCTTGAACTTCGCTAGAGTCTCCTGCCATCCGTGTGTGGCGAGCATAGTCCAAATCTGAGCGGCCTTTGCGGCAGCGACATCTTTGTTGCCAGAATCCAAAGAGAAACGCATCCGACGGCGATCGTGAGCCAACTGGATGCCATAGTGCGGCGACTCTCCGCCAGCCGAACTGGCGGGCTTCTTCACTTTGTCATGCCAGTATAATTTGCTGGTCTTCGGGTGTGATTTGGAATTCTTATTAGTTTCTCCGCTGTGCAATTGCTGTGCATTTTTGTTGCGCACTCTTGCTCCGATACGCGCCAATCCGCTTGGATTAGTTTCTACATAATCCGTTGTTTTTGATATAATTATGTTAATCATTTCGCTATTATACCAAGTCCCGCAAAAAATGCAAATTAAAGACTGTAAATCTACTGGCTTACGCCTACGTTGGTTCAAATCCAACCCTGCCCACCATGTTGAATTTTAGTGAGTTGTGAGGATCGTCGCATAACGGGCCGGTAACGAATAATAGTGACTCCTTGCACCTTGCTTGCATTCTAACGGTTTTATCCTCTGCATCCCGGGCACGGGATGACCGTCCAATCGTCAGCGGATCCCCAGACTTGAGCCTGAGAGCGTCTCTCCGCTCCCTTATAATTCATCCCGTAAACTAGGAGCTATTTACCCGATTTTCATCGACTGTCATCTCTACTTAACATCTGGCAGCTCGCTGCTGTCGTCTTTCCGCCCTCGGGCCAGGCTTGATGTGATCGCCTTCCATTTCACTCAATTCAAAGCGTTTCTCGCATTTTACGCAGTGTTCTTTTTGTCTCTCGTATTATTTTTTTGTTGTCTCAGAACGTGCATAGAAAAACATGGTGTTGTCGGATTGTTTTTTGCCCCTCTCTGAGGTGAAGAATGGGGCGTCCCAAACCGCATGGAAGTCATTCTGCTGGCATGTTTTACCTCCAGACGGTTAACGCCCCTGATCCTGAGTTCCGTTTTCCGGAGGAATTCTTTGCTACCTGCCCTTCAATGCGGTGCACGCCCGCCGGAGGCCACGGAAAAATCTGTGCGGTCCAGAGTAGCACCGCTGACGTCGAACTTTACAATCTCAAGGACGACATCGGCGAGAAAAACAACCTCGCCGCGAAGCATCCGGAAAAACTCAAGGAACTCGCCGCCCAATGGGACAAATGGAATGCGGACAACATCGATCCCGCCTGGGGCCCGAAGGTGAAGGCGGGCGCGGGACCCGGCAAAAAGAAGAACAAGATCAAACTTTGCCGCCCGGCGAGGCAACGGTTCCTTCTTCTCCGCTCCCGTCACTTCCTCGCCGCCGCCAGCGCCACACGAGTCCGTCACTGGGGCTGAACAACCAGGCCAGCACAAAGAGCAGCGCGCCCATCACAACCATGGCACCGGCAGTGGAGCAGTTGAGCCAGACGGACAGGTGCAGGCCCGCGAGACTGCTGATCCCGCTGTGAACGACCACGAGTCCGTGGCGCACGGGCAGGCGCGACGACAGTTGCGCCGCCGTCATGCCGGGGATGATGAGCATGGCCACGACCATGACCGCGCCCACCGCTTCGAAGGCGCTGACCACCACGACGGAAAGCACGGCCATGAGGCCGTAATGCAACGCGGCGGCGTTGAAGCCCAGTGAAGTGGTCAGACCGGGATCAAAGGAACTCACCAGCAGTTCTTTGTAGAAAACAACACTGAGTCCCACTACCGCCAGCGCCACTCCCGCCATCAGGAGCACGGGCTGCGGACCGATCGCGATGCCGAACCATTCCACGGGCGGCTCCAGCGGGACGAAAGCGATCTCTCCATAGAGAATGCACTCGGCATCAATGTGCAATCCTCCCTTGTCGATCAGGCTGGTCATGACCACGCCCAGTGCGAAGAGCGTCGTGAAGGCGATGCAGATGGCTGCGTCAGGCTTCACTCGCGATTTCTTGTGGATGAATTCGATCAATCCCACCGTGATCAGTCCCGCAACCAGCGCCCCGGCAAACATGGCGGGAATATTTCGCGAATGCGTCAGCATGAACGCCACCACCAGTCCTGGCAGAACACTGTGGCTGATGGCGTCGCCCACCAGGGCCATGCGCCGGAGCAGCAGATAATTTCCCACAAGACCGCAGGAGACGCCCACCAGAATTCCCATCGCGAGGATCCAGCCATAGAGCGCGCCGCTCTCGGCCCAGGGCTCGATCATGACCCGCTGAAAATCAAATGGCGGAATGAAGGACATGCGCGGAAGTTTCAGGTGTCGGAGCCGAAACCGACGGCGCGTCCGCCACGGGTGAGGGAAGGAAGGCCGGACTGCACATCGGCCAGGCCGGGGATGATCTTGCCGTGCGGATCGTGCGTGGCGTAATTCAAGCGCCGCTCCAGTTCGCGCACAGTATCCTCGCCCAGGACATGCTCGATTTTTTCCGCGTCTTCATGAACGTGGTCGGCAGCCATGTGGGCGGCATTGGTCAGGTAGAGTTCCCAGAGACGGTGGTTGCGGACGATCTCGCAGGCTCGCTGCCAGCCGGACGGGGTCAGGAAAAGATCGGCCTGATCGCGCGGACGGGTGGCAAGCTGATGACGGCAGAGTTCGTCCCCCAAGTGGCGGGCCTCATCTTCCGTTTCCCGACGTTGTTCAGCCAGTTCCTGCCATGAGACACTGTCCCCCTGGAAGCTGCGCTTTTCCAACACATGATAGACGGACTTGAGCGTGTTCTCCCGACGAGTGCGCGCCGCTCGTGATTGCTGTTTCCACCAGCGGGCGAAGATCCCATAGCGCGGGCCAAAGAACAATGCCGCAGCGAAAACCGCGCTGCCAGCCAGAACCATCAACGGCCCGGTGGGCATGTCATGGCCGACGAACGAGAGAAAGGATCCCACAGCGCCAGCAACCACGCCAAACACTGCCGCCAGTAGCAGCATGCGGCCCAGCCGGTCGGTGAGAAGATAAGCCGCCGCCGCCGGCGTCACCAGCATCGCGGAGACCAGCACCACGCCGACGGCCTGGAGCGACACCACGATCGAAAACGCCAGCAGCAGCATGAGCGTGTAATGGATTCCCTGCGCTGGAAATCCGATCGCCCGGGCGAATCCGGAGTCGAAGCTGGTTACCTTGAATTCCTTGTAGCCCAGCGCCAGGATCACCACGACCAGCCCGGTGACGACCGCCATCAAAATCACGTCGCCGTCTCCCAGCGCCGCAGCCTGGCCGAACATGAACTTGTCGAGCCCGCTCTTCTGCGCGCCGGGAAGATTGTTGATCATGGTCAGAAGGCAGACGCCGGCTGCGAAGAAAGCCGCCAGCACGAAACCGAGCGCGGCATCCTCCTTGTGCTTGGTGGTGGTGCGCACCGCATGAACCGTGGCCGCGCCCAGCAGTCCGGCGGCGGTGGCGCCGACAAAAATGGCCAACGGATTCTTGGTGAGAGACCAGAGAAATCCCAGCGCCACGCCGGGTAGCACCGCATGTGATAACGCATCACCCATCAGCGCCTGCTTGCGCACGATGAGGAAGCTGCCGAGCAGTCCGCAGCTCACTCCCATGAGCACCGATCCGATGAGCGCATTGCGCAGCGATGGGTCGCGCAACGTGAAAAATCTCGCGGCTTGCTCCAGTATGCTGTACTCTTTGATCTCGCTGATGCGGGCGGCCCAGACATCCGTGCAAAACAGGCAGCCAAACGCCAGCACTGCCAGACCCAGCCAGCGCAGTGAGCCCCGGTTCATGGCTGCCTCCCCACGACCTCCGCGACCTCGCTCAAGATCGTGAGCCGTCCACCATAAGTTTTCTGCAAAATCTCGTGCGTGAAAACTTCTGCGGTGGGACCGAACGCGACTAGGCGCATGTTCAGCAGCAACAGGGTGTCGAAATACTCGCGGGCCGTCGCCAGATCGTGATGGACCACGAGCAGGGTCTTGCCTCGGTCCTTCAACTCCTGCAGCAGCACGACGATCGCGGATTCGGTCGCCGCGTCCACGCCGGAGAACGGTTCATCCATGAAATAGAGATCGCTCTCCTGCGCCAGCGCACGCGCCAGGAAAACCCGCTGCTGCTGGCCCCCGGAGAGATTGCCGATCTGCCGGCTGGCAAACGGGAGCATCTTCACCTTGTCGAGACAGGCCCGCGCCACATCGCGATCAGCGGCGGTCGGGCGGCGGAAAAGACCGAGCCGCCCATAGCGGCCCATCAACACCACGTCCATGACGTTCACCGGAAAATCCCAGTCCACGGATTCGCGCTGCGGCACATAGCCCACGCGCCCGCACGCCTTGTGAAAAGGCTCGCCGAAAATTTTGACCCACCCGCTGCTGGCCGGCAGCAGGCCCATCGCCGCTTTGATGAGCGTGGATTTGCCCGCGCCGTTCGGACCGATGATGCCCACCAATTTTCCGGCGGGCACTGTGACGTCGATGCCATAGAGCACCGGCTTCTTGTAGTAGGCGACGGTGAGATCGTGAATCTCCAGCGGCGGCGGATTTTCAGAAGTAACGGCGGCGGTCATTGCAGCGCTCCCACGATGGTGCTGAGGTTGTATTTCACCATGCCTTCATAGGTGCCCACGTCGTGGCCGCCTTTGATTTCACCGGGCGCGCCCATGGCGTCGGAAAAAAGCTCACCGCCGACTGTCGCGCCCGAGTCTTTGGAGACCCGTTCGATCGTCGCCGGTGATACACTCGTTTCGACAAAGATGGCCTTCACCTTTTTCTCCTTGATGAAATCTACCGTCTTCGCGATGTCCGAAAGGCCCGCTTCCGTGACGGTGGAAACACCCTGAATGCCAACGACCTTGAAGCCGTAGGCCCGGCCAAAGTAATTATACGCATCATGGCTGGTCACGAGGATGCGTTTCTCCGCCGGAAGTTTCGCCGCTTCGGCCAGGCACCACTCGTGGAGCGCGGTCATCCGTGCCTTAGCCGCAGCGCCACTCTTTTCGTAGGCGGCCTTGCCCGCGGGGTCGGCATCACTCAGCGCGGTGATGATTGTGGGCAGACACTCCGCCCACATCGAGACGTCGAACCAGAGATGCGGATCGTAGTGCCCCTCGAATTCCGGCGGCTCCAGGAGCCGCGACTTGGTCACGTTCTCCGTGATGGGATAAACCTTTTTTCCGGAGCGGGCCATCTTGGCAAACACGTCGCCCATGCGCCCCTCCAGCATGAGGCCGGAGTAAAAGATGACATCCGCTCGCGCGAGCCGCGTCACATCTGTCGCGGCGGGCTTGTAAAGATGCGGATCAACACCTGGCCCCATCAATTGATCCACCTCAACGCGGTCGCCGCCAACCTGTCTGACGAGGTCGGCCACCATGCCGGTGGTGGCTGCGGCTTTGATTTTTTTACCATCCGCAGCGAAGAGGCCGGGGCCAACGGATAACAGGCCTGCGGCGAGAATAAGTGGCAGCTTGCGAAGAATGCGGCGGGCAGATGGCAGGATGGATAGCATGGATGTGGCGGTGGAGGGGATGGTTGCTCTGGGGAAGAATAGCTGGAACGAAGATTTCAGTAGCGCCACGACAGTCCCAGGAATGGATTGAGATCATCCGCAGACTTCGTGACTCCGATATTGAGGCCGGCATCGAACTGAAGATTGGCAGTCACGCTCCAGGTGAATCCAAAATCCACCGTGCCCACCCAGGGCGAGCCGCCCTCGGTGCTGACTTCACTGAAGAATTCAAGATAGGCCCCCAGCTTCTCGGTCAAATCACGGCCGACCACCAGGGTGTTGATGAACGATGCGTGGGAGCCCCGCCCGGACTCGTTGCGCAGAATGTCCACCTCCATCATCAACCCCAGCCCCCAGCCTCCCTGCAGTTCTACCGCCAATGGTAAAATAATGCCGCCTTCAATCGAGTCATTGCCCAGGCCGTCATGGTTCGTGGGGAATTTGACGAATGGCATCACCGCGAACGCCGTCCGGCCTCCGTCGTTGCCCCAGAAGTTTTTCTTGAGCCGGAGAGTGATGTCGCCCAAGCCCGACCGGGTCTTTACGGCTCCCGTCATCTGATCCTTCGTGCGGGCCTGGTTCCAGGTTTCGATGATCACTTGCAGGTCCAGGTCATTGAACAGACCCGCTTTGAGATTGACCGGTGCCACAGCCCAGGTATCCGTTCGCGTGCCGCCGCCGCCCGACTGGTCGCGGCCATAGCTCGCCAAGTCCATCTCGATTTGGAAATGCCCGGCGTCCACAGTGAACGGGGACTCGGTCTTGTCCGGCCGGTCTGTGCTCATCTCGCGCATCAGTCCTTCGGGCACGGGATGAAAAAGGTTGCAGGCCGATTTGGAGACGGCCTGTTCAACCCCGCGGGCGGGGCCGGACGCAAGGAGAACTCCGGCCAGCAGGGCGAAGCCGGGTCCAGATAATGTGGTCGTGAACATAAATTGTAGCTGATGCTACAAAGGGGTGCGGGCTTGTCAACAAGTAATCCGTCGTTATTCTCCACCACCCCATGCCCACCAAATTGTCCCGGCCAAAGCCAGCAAGTCGCAAAAGCCAAGGTCCGGCCGCGCGGGCCGAAAGCTTTCGCAAGGTCCGCACCGTCGCCCGCCTCCAGCACGACGGCCTGCTCATCACCCGGCCATCCGTGTATCGCTCCGTCCTGATCTCCCATCCCTCCATCACCGCATGAACCGGCGCACCTTTCTCACGACCGGCTTCGCCGCGCTTGGCGCATCCGCCTCACCCGCCATCGGGCCCATCCCGCGCACTGGGAAACCCTTCTTAAAACTGGGCCTGGCCGCTTACTCGTTCCGCGAATTCTTCCCCTACATGCGTGACAAGGTGGTGAAACCCAGGGCGGGCCACGAGCCGATGGACATGTTCAAGTTTATTGATTTCTGCGCCGACAATGGCTGCGAGGGCGCGGAACTCACCGCTTACTTTTTTCCGCCCAACCTGACGGATGATCATCTTATCAAGGTTCGTAACCACGCAAAAAAACGCGGCATCGCCATCAGCGGCACCGCCATCGGCAATATCTGGACGCATCCCAAGGGCGCTCCCGAGCGTAACAAGGAGATCGCCTCCACGAAGCAGTGGGTTGAGTACGCCGCCGTCATGGGGGCGCCGCACATCCGCGTCTTTTCCGGCGCAGTGCCCAAGGGCATCAGCCTGGAGGAGGCCACGGCAAACTGTATCGAAGCCTACCGGGAATGCGCCGCCTACGCGGAAAAGAAAAGCATCCTTCTCGGCATGGAGAACCACGGCGGCATCGTCGCGGAAGCGGACAACCTCATCAAGATCGTCCGCGCGGTGGACAGCCCGGCGGCGGGCGTCAATTTTGACAGCGGCAACTATCACACGGACGATCCCTACGGCGACCTCGCCAAGATCGCGCCCTATGCCGTGAATGTGCAACTCAAGATGGAGATCAAACGCAAGGGCGCGAAGGAGAACGAGCCAAGCGATATTCCGCGCGTCATCAAGATCCTGCGCGATGCGAACTACCAGGGCTGGTTCACGCTGGAGTATGAAGCCAAGGAGGATCCGTTCGTGGCCGTGCCGAGGATATTGAAGGAACTCAAGCCGCTGCTGGCGGCCGGCTGAGCTGTTGTTGAGCAATGGTTTGCAGGGCAGGCTTGATGAGATTGCGGCGTTCGCTCGTTCAATTTCAGCCAATGAATTGAAGCAGCTTTTCACTGCATCCGGCCAGCTTGTGAACAAACCGCAAACGGATGCTGCATCTTGACCGGCGACATCCCGGAAGCAGAGAATATTAGCACCAGCATTTTCTTAGAGCATTTGTAAATAAGACGTAGCCGCATCCCGTAAGAGTGCGGGAAGAAGTTATCGCTACGCGGCTGCGGGGAGGGCTTCCTTATTTCCCGCGTTCTTACGAACGCGGCTACGAACGCGGCTGCGAAATTATTTAACCCGCTCTAAAAGACACAGCCGCACTCGTGAGCACGCGGGAAGAATACACGTCAGTCAGCTAACAGCCTGTTGAAAAACGGGGTAACACGGGGTTCGCCTCGATGTATTCGTCAATGGCGCTGATGAGTCCATCGACGCTTTTGAAAGCCCCACGTCGAATGCGTTGCTCGGTGATCTTCGCAAACCAGCGCTCCACCTGGTTAAGCCAGGAGCCGCTGGTCGGGGTAAAATGCAGGTGATAGCGCGGATGTTTCTTAAACCATGCGGCAACCCTCGGAGCCTTGTGCGTGCCGTAATTGTCGAGCACCAGATGGACGTTCAACTGTGCTGGCACCTCCTGCTCGATCTGCTTGAGGAAGCGCAGGAACTCCTGATGACGATGCCGCTGCTCACAGCGTCCGATGACCTTGCCGGTGGCGATGTCCAGCGCCGCAAAGAGCGAGGTGGTGCCGTGGCGATAGTAATCATGGGTGCGCCGCTCCGCCTGCCCCGGACGCATCGGCAAAATGAGTTCTTTCTTAGGTCGTCCTGTGCGCATGAGTGCATTATACACACTTCATAGACTTATGCAACGATTTAATCACTCACAACACTAGCAGCCTGTTGAAGAACTCGGAGCGACATCACAACAAACGGCAACCGAAGCAGTTGCCCTACAGATTGCAGGGCGGGCGCTTCGCCTGCCGATGCAAATCAGGGGTTTTTCCACGGGTGCCAGGTGACATAAAAGCCAGCAGGTCATTCGGCGCGGCCTATGGGATGCGCGTGAGCCAAAATGAAAAAATCATTTCGGTTCCGGTGGCATGTCCCAGGCGTTGAACCATTCGCCGCCGCTCCGGACGAAACCCATCCCCAGCAGTCGTTTCTCCATGTCAGCGAGGTGGGCGGCACCGTAGAATATCGCAAGATTTTTTTTGCCAAGTTTGATCTGCTGTTGGAGCACGTTTAGCGCAACTTTGTTGCGCTCCGTGAGGATTACGGTGCCCCCCTCGGAATCCATGCCGGACAGCATGCCTTCAATACTGCCAAAGGTGCGCGCGGCAATGCGGCGCAGGCCGGTGGAACCGTCATTTCGACAAAGGGATTCCATAATCTTGAGCAATCCGGGTTGCTCCGGTGCAGCCTCGGGATGCAAGATCTGGACAACTACGGACTGCCACCACAATGATAGAAAGTTTTCGTTCCTTTCTTTCTGCATCGCAGCAAATTCACTCAGTGTCATGTCCGCATGAACGAAGTTCTTCCTGCTGTAGTCGATGCCGCTCATCTGTCCGGTAAGCCCGAGTGATTTTTCCATCGCATCATATAACGGATGGAGCCAGGCCAGATCGCCGGCAGCGGCCTGCTCTTGATCCGCCTCACGGACAAGTTTCAAGTCCTCCTCCGTCGTTTTCCCGGTCATGTTTTTCTCAATCACCTCCACGCGCGACCCTGGGGAGTCCCCTGCCTTGGGTTTATTCCCTGCCCCCACTCGCTCGCGTGCACTGCGCCATTGCATGCGCTTTCCATGAGACTCACCGACCATCTCATAGAGCATGGCATCGTAACGGGTAAAGCGGCGATTAAGCCTGTCATAGTAAGCCTTGTCACCGATGTGAATGGCGCCAATGAGGTCAACCGTGACACCATCCCGATTGTAATAACTGCCAACGCCGGTCTGCAGTCTCGTGCCGGATTCATCTGCTTCAAACCGGGTAAATTTTCCATCCGCAGCCGCCCCTTCCGGCGACGCGGCACACAACGTCCCCACCCCGAGCGTGAGCAGGGCGGCGGCAATTAACGTGCACGGGTTCATGGCTCGAATCTGCCTTGAAAAGACAACGAAGGCAAGCCTGCGCTCAATCCGAGGCGGAGACTTTCTGTTTCCATGAGTTCAGCGCAGACGTGAGAAATGCGAATCCGACGAGGATCATAAAGACGGAGTAGAACTGACCGCGGGAAATTCCCATGATGAGACCAGCATCCGGGACGCGGAAATTCTCCCCGATGATTCGAACAATCGCATACAGGATGAAGAAAATTCCGCTGAGCAATCCATTCGGCAGATTCTTGGAACGCGTGCGAATGAAAAACATCACCAGAAACAGCAGCAGCCCTTCGAGACCCGCTTCATAAAGCTGCGACGGATGCCTCGCCGGCAGTGCAGCCTCAAGCTGCTGCAATCCGTCCGGCAACTCCTTCACGGCAGCAATGATCTCATTGCTGTGCCCCGGAAGCGCCTGATAATTAAAAGTCATCGGCGCATGCGGCACGAAGTCTCGATGATGAATTTCCGTGGGAAACTTCACCGCCCATGCCACAGCGGTCGGATGACCCCAAAGCTCGCCGTTGATGAAGTTGGCGATACGTCCGAACAGCAGTCCGAGCGGCACACCGACCACGAGATTGTCACCGAGTCCCAAACCCGACATCTTGTGTCTTCGCCCATACCAAAGCGTGAATAACAAAACACCGAGAACTCCGCCGTGGCTGGCCATGCCGCCTTTGTTGATCAGGAAAATATCCAAAGGATTCCTCAAGTATTCATCAAACTTGTAAAAGAGGACGTAACCGATGCGCCCGCCGACGATGACCCCAAATAATGCGACCAGCGTGATGAAATCGCCCACTTGGTCCGGTTTGAGTTCGCCATAGCCCCGCCGGGACAGACTGCGCATCACGAGAAAGCAGCAATAAAATCCGAGCACATAGGCCAGGCCATACCAATGCAACGCCATTCTGTCGCTGAATCGATATATATCAGGGCTGAGATGATGAAGATAGATTGCTAACATTGAAAACAGAAGGAAGAATTAGGAGGGATTCGCATCGCAGGTCAACAAATCAGAAAGCGTCAGAATGCCGAGCAGCTTCGACTCCACATCCACCACCACCGCCTTGCTGGCGCCGGTGCGGATCAGCGTCTCAAACACCTCCGGCAGCGGCACCCCGGGCGCAACGAGGAGAGCGCGCTTCACAGGAAGATCCTTCACCAAAGCCACGGAATCCATCGCGTGATGCTTCAGCCATTCCAGACCGTCCGCGCGACGCAGCAGCCCTTTCACGCGACCGGTCTCGTCCAGCACAGGATAGCTGCTGTGACGCTCGCGTTGAAAGATATCGACCGCACTTTGCAGTGCGGCTTCTTCCCGAAGTGAAACTGGCTGCTGCACCATCATTCCACCAGCAGTCCCGTGGCGACAGCGTGAGGGCAGCTTGGCCAGCACTTGCCCGATCTCTTGCGGGGTGTCGTAAGTTTCGGCGGTGCGCAGCAGAAGTTTCCGCAGGGAGTCGATCACGATGAGCTTCTGAAATGTGCGGTCACTGACCGCCACCAGCGTTGTCGGTTCTTTCGCCGTGGCATCAAAACGCCAGATGTGGTCTTCCATCAATGCTCGCTCACCGAAATGGTCACCGGACTCTGCTGACTTCACAATCGCACCATTTTCATCCGTGATGTCCACGCGACCGCTTTTCACGGCATAAAAGGAGAACGCGGGCTCGCCACGGCGGAAGAGCGGATCACCCGTTTCGAGATGCACCTCCTCCAGCGGAGTTGAGTATTGCGGCGTGAGAAGATTGATGTCGCGCGGGAAGAACAGGTCGAATGTCCACTCCGACATTACACGCAACTTGCGGTCGAAGCCCGGAAGCTTCATCAGATAAATGCTGCGCCACATGAACCAGGCGATGAACCCGGAAAAGCGCAGACCCATGACCTCCGCCACCGCCGTGCGGTGTCCGATGGATGCAAGTTCGCCAAGGCCCGTGAATTTGAAGGGCTTCAGCTCACTTCCGCAGATGCTGGCGGCAATGTTGTCGCCCAGGAGTTGCCCCTGCCGGTAGGCGAACTGGGCGGTCTCGGGACAATTCCCGCCACCGGACTTTGGAAACATCGAACAGTCGCCCGCAGACCAGAGATTAATCTTACCGCGAACCAGACCGGTGCTCTCCACTAAAATGTGACCCTTCTCGACCGGCAACCTGCTCGACTCTCCAAGCTTTAACACAAGAGGATGTGGTGCGTTTCCGATGGTGCAAACCACGGTGGTAGCAGGAACCTTGCGGCCGTCTTCCAATGTCACACTGCTGGCAGTAACAGCCTTGACGCGCTGCTTGAACATGATGTTCACACCCATGCGTTCCAGAGTGCGCCCCGTATAATCAGCCAGCCTGGGCGAAAGCATCGGCAGCAGCTTTTCTCCGCCATGAATCAGCGTGACTGATACCTCCTCGGGCGCGACGCTCTCGTAATAGCAGCAAACCGATCGGAGCAGGTCGATCATCTGCCCGGCAACCTCCACCCCAGAATAGCCGCCGCCCACGACCACAAAACTGAGCAATGCCCGACGCGCCTGCGCACAGTCGAGCAGGTTTGCCTCCTCCATGCGCCCAATGATGGTAGCGCGTAGCTTCATTGCGTCACCCACATTGCGCACGAGATGCGCGTGTTCTGCCATGCCGGGAGTGCGGCTCAGATTTACATCCGAGCCCAGGGCGAAAACGAGATGGTCAAAAGTGAAGGTGACATTCGGCGAGTAACTGCCTCCATCCAGCACCACGGTCTTCTTCTCCAGATCAATGTCACGCAAATGGCCCCGGAATACGTCGGCACCCTTGCAGAGCAGACGAATGGGGTTGACCACGTGGCGTGGTGAAAGCGAACCGCCCACGACTTCCGCCAGCATCGGTTGAAAGACCATGTGATTCTCGCTGGCGATGACGGCGACCGTTTTCCCCGTGCCGCGTAAACGCTTCAGCAGGCGCTGCGCACAATAGACACCGGCGAATCCGCCGCCAAGAATCAGGACATCGTGGTGTCGCGGGGCAGGCATGACGCGAAATGAATTAGTGGGCACTGCCGCAACCGCAGCTGTCCTCCGGTGGATCCGTGTCTTGAATCGTTGCGGTCTTCTTAAGTTCGTCGACGAACTCATGGAATTTCTTGTCGCGGTGCGTTTCCAGCAGGCGCAGCTTCACCTCTTCTTTTACCTCATCGTATGGCTTTGGCACTGCCGGCTTGTGCCCGGTGAGTTTGCAGATGTGATAGCCAAGCTGAGTGAAAAAAACGGGACTGATCTCGCCAAGGCTCATCGAGAAGGCGATGGCCTCGAACTCCTCCATGAATTCACCACGCTTGAACCAGCCAAGATCCGAAGACATTTCCTTGTTCGAGTTGTGCTCCGCTCCGAGCGAGTCGAAGTCCGCGCCATTCAGCGCCTTTTCCCTCAGTTCGCGCATCCGTGTGTAAACTTCCACGCGGCTCTGCGCGCTGCCGAGATTCATGGAGATGTGCGACGCACGCACCTGTTCGTCCGTGAGGAAGATGTTCTTGTTTGACTCGTAATATTCGCGCAGCGCAATTTCATCGGGCACCGGCTCCGGCGCGTAAACCTGCGCGAGAGTCTTGTCGAGCCTGACACCGCTGGCAACATTACCACGCACCGCATCCTCGTCCTTGTAAGGCAATCCAATGTTGGCGTAGAACTTGTCCTCGCCACCCGCAGCCTCGATGAGCTTCGACAACCGTTCCTGAATTTCCGAATCGCCCACTTCGGGAAAACGGCGCAGAGCCTCGTGCTGTAGCAAAGCACGGGATGTGATATTGTCCTTGGCCATCGCGCGGAATTCCGGATCGCGTTCGCAGCAAGCGACCTGCAGCGTGCGCTCAAAATGCCCTTTAATTTGCCGGAACTCCCCATCGATGACCCCGTCATCGATGGTTTCGTGATTGATGATCAACGCCATGTCTGCAACCTGCCAGCGACAAGGCTGTGCGCAATGCTCGATTTGCGTTTTTGGATTGCACCCCGCGAATAGCACGTATCTTGGACATGATGAACTACTCCGCCGTCTTTTTGTCTTTCGCTGCTGCACTATTGTCCTGTGCCTGCGCCACAGGACAACCCGCTTCCAGTCAGGGCCAACCTCAGGTGGCCATCGATCGCACGCAGACATCTCCGTCGTCTAAATTACCCGCAACGGGCATACAGAACCAGCTTCAGCAAAGCCATTCGCCCCCGGGCCCCTCCCGCATTCGCGCCGAAGCGCCACCGGTTTTTGCGAAGTCCTACATACTGATTGATCCCGCTAGTGGAACCGTGCTCGCCTCGCGCGATGCTGATACCCCACGCTCAGTGGCCAGCACGCAAAAAATTCTCACGGCACTTATCGTCGTGGAACGCGGAAACCTGGACGAACCAGTGCAAATCACCGCGAGCGATGTTGCAGTGGAACCCTCGAAACTCGGTGTGCTTCCAGACGAGGTATACACCAGGCGCGAACTAGTCACCGCCATTCTCATTAAAAGCGTCAATGATGCGGCCAACGCACTGGCGCGGGACAATGCCGGTAGTGTCGCCGCCTTCGCCTCCAAAATGAATGCGCGGGCACGCTCGCTCGGTGCCAGTAATTCGTTTTTTGTCAATCCGCACGGTTTGCCCGCAAAAGGCCAGCACTCGACGGCGCGGGACATGGCGCGAATCGCAACGGGCGTTTACAACAACGAGTTTATTCGCAACGTGGTCCGTCGACGTAACTACACCTTCCATTACGCAAACGGTCGCACGGACACACTGGAAAACACCAATGAACTGCTCGTAAGAATGCCAGAATGCGACGGTATGAAAACCGGCTACACGGAACCAGCCGGCCGCTGCCTGATCTCTACGGCCCATCGCAACAATCGCGAAGTGCTGATGGTTCAGCTAGGCACCAAGACAAAGTATATTTGGAACGACGGCGCGGCCATGATGGCATGGGGATTATCAAGGTAGCAACCGACGTGAGAGGGCTATAATTTTCGCGTTCGCCTGCTGCTACAAGCAGCATAGTGGACCTCTCGCAATCTCGCTATTCCATCAATTTTTGAATCTACTCATTTCTCCATATACTCGTACTGCGGCAGAGCACGAAAGTGATTATGTCCTTGGCCATCGAGCGAAACTCAAGATAGCGTTCGCAACGATCGACCTGAAGCGTGCGCTCATAGCTCCCCTTGGCATGCCGGAATTCCCCTTCGATAACCATCGTCATCGATAGCATCGTAATTGATGATCAACGCCAGTCTGAAAGCTTTCAGCGGCAAGGGGCGCGCAAGGCGTGTTTTGCATTTTTAGATTGTGCGTTGCACGCGGCAAATTACGCGTATCATGCGCGCGATGATCCGAAAGCCCTTCATTTTATTCGTCGCTGCCATCCTGTCGCTCAGTTCCTGCGCCATCGAACACCCCGCCGCGCCTCCGACTCAGTTCTACCCCGGTTATGATTCACCCTATCCAGCGATGGTCTCGCAATTTCACCAGGGACCAGCGCTGACCGGCCCCTCAAACTTGCGCACCAGTGCACCACTTATCCATGCCGAGTCCTACATTCTCATCGATCCGCGCAATGACTCAGTGCTGGCTGCTCGCAACGCGGACACTTTGCGCTCTGTCGCCAGCACGCAGAAAATCCTTACCGCTCTTGTGGTCGTAGATGACGGGTATCTGGACAAGCCGGTGCGCATCGCCGCCAGCGACATCGCGGTTGAACCCTCGAAGCTTGGCGTGCGTCCCGGCGAAGTTTACACAAGACGAGCACTCCTCACCGCTTTTTTGGTGAAAAGCTCCAATGACGTGGCCAACGCTCTGGCAAGGGATAATGCCGGAAGTGTTACCGCTTTCGCCTCCAAGATGAATGCCCGGGCAAGGTCGCTCGGTGCCAATGATTCGTATTTTGCCAATCCACACGGCCTGAGTAGTAGCGGCCAGCGTTCTACGGCGCGAGACATGGCGCGAATCGCAACCGCAGTCTATCACAACAACTTCATCCGCGACGTGGTACGTCGGAAATATTACACATTCCGCTACGCCAGCGGCCGCACCGTCACCCTGAAGAACACCAATGAACTTCTCGGGAAAATGCCTGAATGCGATGGAATGAAGACCGGTTACACGGGATCCGCTGGTCGCTGCCTGATCTCGACGGCGCATCGCGACAATCGCGAGGTGCTGCTGGTGCAACTCGGCACAAAAACAAAGTATATATGGAACGACGGCGCGACCATGATGAAATGGGGATTGCGTCGTTAATCGAGCGTCTGCATTTCTTCACGCCAATCAATCTACTTCATTGGGACGGTATGTGGGCGGCAGATTTACACATGCCGACGCCAGCACCATTCATAAATAACCGCCGGCATATGAAAAGTTTCTGGTATATTTCACGCCGCAGATCAAGCTGCACCAATGTCCGCAAATAATCCCTGGTTCCTCCTTGCCTTGGTGGCGACAGTCGGGCTGTATCATCTCGAATTGATCGCCACACTGCTGAACCTCTCCGCATTGAAGCCTGAGCCACCGGATGCGATGCGCGCGACAACCGACCAGGACACCCACGAGCGCGCCCTGGAGTACGCCAGGGTCACAGCAAAACAAGGCGTCATGGAAAACAGCATCGCCCTGACCTTGATGCTCGGTTTCTGGTTCATGGGAGGATTCACCTGGCTGGATCACCTCATCCACGGCTGGCATCTCTCCCCCGTCGCAAGAGGACTTGCCATCATTGGCGTGATGTTCATGGCCAGACAGGTGGTTTCATTCCCGTTTGATGTTTACGACACCTTTGTGATCGAGCGCGGCTTTGGCTTCAACAAAACCACCCTCGCCACTTTCGTCCTCGACCGCATCAAGGGCCTGATGCTGCTGGCTGCGCTCGGCCTGCCTTTCATGGCCTTGCTGCTCTGGCTTTTCACGATTAGCAATTTCGCCGCGCTTTACGGCTGGCTCGCGGTAAGCGCGTTCAGCCTGCTGATGAGCTTCATCGCACCACGGCTGATCATGCCCATGTTCTACAAGTTCACACCACTGGAAGATGCGGAGCTGCGAGCCAAAATACATGAGCTTTCGATGCGGCTCACGTTCCCGGTCGCGGATGTCAGCGTAGTGGATGGCTCGCGTCGTTCCACCAAGGCCAACGCTTTTTTTGCAGGCTTCGGCAAGGCCAAACGCATCGCATTATTTGACACCCTGCTAAAAAATCACACGCACGATGAAATCCTCGCGGTGCTGGCGCACGAGATCGGCCACTGCAAACGGCGCCATGTGCCAAAGCAGATCGTGCTTTCGCTGATCTCCAGCGCCGTGATGTTCGCCCTGCTGCATTTCGCCCTGCAGGATCCGCGACTCTGCGCGGCATTCGGCATCGGACGTCCTTCGATCACGTGGAGCCTGGTCTTCTTCTCCATCGCATTTCAACCATTGAATCTGGCCTTGAGCCTGTTCGGCGGACATTTGAGCCGGAAGTTTGAGATCGAGGCTGATGCCTTTGCCAGAACGGCGATGGGCTCCGCCACGCCCATGATCCATGCGCTGACCAAGCTGTCACGCGATCATCTGAGCAACCCGACGCCGCACCCGTTTTATGTATTCCTCCACTATTCGCATCCACCGGTGCTGCAACGCGTTGCCGCGCTGGAAAGCTGAGTGTGAATTGCTTTTCGTCAGCCGACCATCAATAAACCGGCAGTAACTAGCAGGAGATTCCAGATGCAATCCGCGCGAAATTTGCGACAGTATTGCACACGATGACGGTCAAACTTCGCGCCACCCCTGAATGAGTTCCGGTGCCATCACATTACAATGCCCCCACTGCGGAGGTGTTTTTCTGACCCTGCATCACAATGGGATCATCGAGATATGCCCACACTGCGCGATCGGGGCACCGCGATCGAGCTTCACCACGAGCACTAACGCCGTGGGATTGCGCTCGAGATCGGACCTGCCCTCGGCCAAACACGTGCCTAGGCCAGCCGCCCATCAGCCTGCGGCAGTTGCACCATCGCCAGTGCTCGATTCGCCATTCCCGTTGCCACCGAATATTCCGCCCACACCAGTGTCTGCCCCCGCCTCCCCAGTCGTGCACGCGGCTTCCGTGGTGCAAAGCGTTGGGCATCAAAATGCGCCAGCCAATTCCCCAGCGCCCGGAGACACCCCCATCTTTGAATCCGCTTCGTGGCCTCCGCCAGCCACTGCCTCCTCCCGGTCCGAATCGGGCGCCGCCTCTGGCTCCGCAGTTCATTCCTCAATCCCTCCAATCTGGCCAGGACTCAATCTAGAGCCGGATATAGAAGCAACGAACCCTATCCACACGGAAACGGTGCAACACTCGTCCGAGCCGGAACTTGTTCATCGTCAGACGCCTGAACGCCGGGCACCGTGGCTCACACTAGCGA
Source organism: Verrucomicrobiota bacterium (assembly GCA_009885695.1). Lineage (GTDB taxonomy): Bacteria > Verrucomicrobiota > Verrucomicrobiia > Verrucomicrobiales > Verrucomicrobiaceae > VFKE01. The sequence goes on from VFKE01000019.1 coordinate 24,690, forward strand.
TGGTAACTCTGCTGATCGGGAGCGTAACCTGGCTGGCGATTCAGGGACCCCAAGCCATCAGCGTACCGCAATCCAATCCGTCTCCACCACCCGTGGCACCTGCGATCAATAAGGGCACTGCATCCGCTCCAGCACCAACGCCTCTCCCGACGGAACCCGTTCTGGAAGTGAAACAGGCTATTCCCAACACCAGTCCCGACGAACTTACCGCCATTCGTACTCGCGCCGCCGAGCAACATCTCTCGGCCATCACAGGCGATATGCTCAATGGGCTGAAAAATGCCGTGACCACTAGTGACCGGCTCCAGTGGATCGATGCCACGGAATCGCAGCAAGCAGATCTAAAACGATTTTTCGAAACCCATCACGGAAAATTTGAGCCAGTGCAGTGGGAACTCAGCGCGGGCAAGGTCATGATCCTTCCCTCGGGTCAGGAGACTAAACTCTTCCGGCTCACCACAACGACCTGCCAGGAGGGGGCCATCCTCCAGGTGCGAGAGGATGGCGGCAAGGCAAAGATGCGCTGGTCGTTGTTCGAACAATCGCATGAAAAAACTTACGATCGCTTTCTCGCCGAAACGAACCGTAACGCGCCGGCACGGTGGTTCACCCTGCTCTGTCAGCGGGCACACTCGTTCGAACTCAGAGGCATGACCAAAGACCAGTGGATCTGCTTCGAAGCCCAGGGATCATTGGGAGCGTCCGGCACCGGCAAAATATATATCAACAAGGAATCGCCTGTGGGCCGGTTCATGGAACCGAAAGCCCAATGGGGGCGGCTCTATCTGGTCGAGTTACTTCTGGTCAAAATGGGCATCGAAGGTCACCAGCTCAACGTGGTACTGGATTGTGCCGGCTTGCGTGGTGGCACTGGCCGGCGCTAGAGCTCTAGATTTATTGGCACGAATTCTGCTTGCATTGGACTGTGTGCGGTGCACTTAGGGCGTAACCCGCGCCACTATGGCCTCCACCGGCCTCTACCAGCAGCAGTCACTCAAACAGGTCATCGGCCCGCAGATGCAGCAGAGCCTGCAGATCCTGCAAGCCGCGGCACTGGAACTTCGCCAGATCATTCAGCAGGAAATGGCCGTCAATCCGGTGATCGAAGTCGATGCCTCCGAGCCATCACTCGATGAATCCATCACGACTGACCCGGAGGACGACATCCAGACATTGACCAAGCTCGACGAAGAATGGCGCGAATACTACGCCCAGTCACGCGCCCAACCCACACGCCGCACGGCGGAAGATGAGGAGCGACATCGGTTCATGATGGATTCCATCACGGCCCAGACCACCCTGCAGGAACATCTGCTCTGCCAACTCAGCCTTGCCGATACGCGCGACCCCAAGCTTCGCGAGCACTGCGAGTTTATCATTGGAAGCATCGACGACGACGGCATTCTGCATACCAAGCTCTCGGAACTGAGTCTGCGCCACGGCGTGCCGCTCGATGAACTGCAACGGGCGAAGGAAATCGTGCAGGGTTTCGAACCCGCCGGGATTGGCGCAGAAGATTTACGCGAGTGTCTGCTGCTTCAACTCGAACGCCAGGGGAAAACCAACAGCCTGGCCCACCGCATTGTCGATCGTTACCTCGACGACCTGGCTCACAAACGCTGGACCGCGCTGGCCAAAAAACTCGCCACTCCCCCGGAACAGATCACCAAAGCCGTGGAACAAATCACCGCGCTGGACCCGCGACCCGCACAGGGCTTTACCGTGATGGACAACCACTACATCACTCCCGATATCCACCTTGAGCGCACCAGCGCCGGCTATTTTCCGGTGATGAACGAGCGCGATCTTCCGCATCTGCGCATCAGCAACGCCTACAAGGACCTCCTTGCCCACCCCGCGACAGCCGCCGACGCCCGCAGCTACATCCGGGAAAAAATTCGTGGGGCAAAATTTCTTATTCGCAGTGTCGCCCAGCGCCAGGAGACCATCCAGAAAATCGCCACCGAAATCATCCGGCACCAGCGCGACTACCTCGACCACGGCCCATCGCAACTCAAGCCGCTCAACATGGCAACCGTCGCTGCGGTCGTCGGCGTCCATGAAACCACAGTCAGTCGCGCCATCGCCGGCAAATACATGTCCACCCCGCACGGCGTGGTTGAGCTGAGATACTTTTTCACCAGTGGCGTGCGCAACAACGAGGGTGAAGATGTAAGCAATACAGCGGTGAAATCCGCCATCGCCGAGATCATCAAAAACGAGCCGCCGCAAAAGCCATGGTCCGACGAACATCTCGCGAAACAGCTCGCCCAGCGCAGCATCAAGGTTGCACGTCGCACCGTGGCCAAATACCGCGAAGCCATGGGCGTCCTGCCCAGTCATCTGCGCAAGAGCGCGTAGCCCGGTGCAAGTTTCCTGACGGCACATCTGTCACAGTAAACCCAAAATTCCCCACCCAACCACTCTTCGTCGCGCCGCTCCTTGCTTGGAGCATATTAAAAAAGACGTAGCCGCATCTCGTAAGAGTGCGGGAAGAGGCCACGGCAGCCAGCGAAGCATGCCTATTTCCCGCGTTTTCGCTTCGCGGCTGCGGGGAGAGCTTCCCTATTTCCCGCGTTCTTACGAACGCGGCTACGAAATTATTTATACCGCCCTAGCGTTCCCTCCTCTCTGCGGCAAAACCGAATATCATCGTTATTTTCGCGGACGACATCGGCTACAGCGACGTTTCCTGCTGCGGCGCCAAACATGCGAAGACACCGATCATCGACCGCATCGCGGCGCAAGGCTGCCGTTTCCTTGATGCCCACTCCCCCGCCTCCACCCGCACACCCACGCACGCGCCCTCATGAGCGGCGTTTACTCATGGCGGCAACAGCCCGGATCACGCGTTGCGTCCGGTGATGCGGCATTGAGCATCCCATTTGATCCACCGACGATCGGAACGATCATGCAAAAAGTCGGCTACCGCACCGGCGTGATCGGCACCCTTATTTTGTCTCCTTTGCGGCTTCCAATCGGGGAAACAAAGGCACCGGCTGACCGAGATGATGACCGTCTTTAAGCAATCCCCATCTTAAATCGGACACCATGAAACCATCAGGCATCCGCCAGCCGAGTTGATCGCGCATCTGGCGCGCGGCATCAGGGATCACGGGACTGAGTAAAACACTAACGTGCGCCAGCGCCTCGGCCAGATGATACAGAACGCTGTCAAGTCGTGCTGCGCTGGCTTCATCCTTGGCGAGCTTAAATGGCAATGTTGCATCCACGAAGCCATTCGCGTGGGTCACGATCCTCCATGCTTCGGCGATCCCGTCATGAATCGCCCACGCATTCATCCTTTCAACATACTTCGCGGGTGCATCGGTCACCGTCTGCCTGAACACAGCATTGATCTCGTCATCATAAGCTGAGGCTTGAATCACGCCGCCGCGATATTTCTGCGCCATGCTCAAGGCGCGCTGCAGTAAGTTGCCCAGGCCGCCGGCCAGCTCCTTGTTAAAGCTCATCGTGATGCGCTCTTCACTAAAGTCCGCGTCGTAGCCGGTGGCGATATCGCGCATCAGGTAATAGCGGAGTCCGTCAGGCGTGAACATGTCCGCAAGCGCGACAGGGTCGATCGAGTTGCCGGTGCTCTTGCTCATTTTTGAGCCTTTTACATTCCACCAGCCATGGACAATGAGCTTGGGCATCTGATCATCGGTGAACCCCAGCGCGTGCAGCATGATCGGCCAGTAGATCGCATGGGCAGGCACCAAAATGTCCTTGCCAATGACATGCGCATCCGCAGGCCAGAGCTTTGCAAAATCAGGCAGGTTCTCGTTGCCCACCTCCTCTGCCAGATAGCCCGCGAAGCTGACATAATTCACCAGCGCATCGAACCACACATAGTTCACAAAGCGTTTGTCGAACGGTAGCGGGATGCCCCAGCTCAGGCGCTCCTTCGGACGCGAAATACACAAGTCCTGCCCGCCTTCGAGCGCGTTGAGCGCATCATTCGCGCGAAAGGCCGGCGTGATGAAATCCGGATGTGACTGGATGAAACTGCGCAGCCAGCCAATGTGTTCGCTCAGTTTGAAATACCAGTTCTCCTCTTCAATCTCGACCACTTCGCCCCATTCCTCGCCGTAGTTCCCATCAGCACCACGCTCCTTGTCGGTGAGAAACTGCTCCTGACGAACGCTGTAAAAGCCCCGGTAACTTTTCTTGTAAAGCTGACCGCGATCGAGCAGCTCCTGGAGCAGCGCCTGCACCACGCTCTTGTGCTTGTCATCAGTCGTCGCCGCCCAGCCGTTGTAGCGCACATTGATCTTGTCCCATAAGGCGATAAATTTTTTCGTGATGCCCGTGACGAACTCCTGCGGTGACAGCCCGGCCTTTTCCGCGCTCTTCTGCACCTTCTGCCCATGCTGATCCACACCGGTTAGGAAATAGACTTCGCGACCGTTAAGCCGTTGAAACCGGGTCATCACGTCTGCCAGCACTTTTTCATACGCGTGGCCGATATGCGGCGCTGCGTTGGTGTAATCGATCGCGGTGGTAATGTAATACGGTTTTGGCATCTCGGTTTCTTCGTTCTTCGTTCTTCGTTCTTCGTTCTTCGTTGGTAGTATGTGACGATGTGGTGCGCCGTCAACGCGATCAACTCTTCAACCAAGAACCAAGAACGAGGAACCAATAAACCTCACTTTACCACTCTCCCGCCCAGCGACAAGATTCTCGCCTTGCCCTTCGCATCTTCAGCTTCGGCGATCTGGCCATTCTTGACATACATCTGGGAAAGCGCGGTCCAGGCGAGAAGATCGTTCGGCCGCAGCGTCGTGGCCATCATCCCGGCTCCAATGGCTTCCTTGATGTTTCCCGTTTTCAAGAGGCTCATCCCCAGCGCATGCCAGCCATCGGCGAACTGAGGATCAAGCGCCACACACCGCCGGTAAAGCACGACCGCCCCTTCAATCTCCCCGATGGCAACGAGGCCACTTGCATCGTCGAAGATGGAGTCACGCTGAACGGAGGTGTCGCTCACATCCGATCAGGTAGATTCGATTTCACATTCGCCTCATCGCGGCGACGGTCGAACCACGCGCGAAACAGATCGCGCTGGGCCAGCATGGCGAGCGATTCATCAATCCGCACGCGCATCGTGGCGCTGTCCTCGCGTTTACGAAGCTCCTTGGACTTCACATAGACCAGCAGGACGCCATTCTCGGTCACCAGGGGCTTTTTAGAAAAACTTCCCGCAGGTGTCTGCTGCGCTTCGGCGGTAATTTTGTAACCGTTGTCTCCCAAATCCTTGGGCGGCTCGGCCGGCGTGAACTCAGGCAGATTTTGCGGTTCCAATTTTGCCTCTAGCGCTGCGTCTTCGAATTTTTTTCCCGATTGAACAGCGTCCCCCAAGCTCTTCCGCGCATCGTTCGCGGCTTTCATCATGGCCTCCTGCGCCTTTTGTCCGACGAGAATTTCATTAATATTGGGTTGCGCCTCTTCGAATTCCTGCGGTTTTGACTCCTGCACTTCGGTGACGGTGAAGAAATAGTAGCCTTTTTCTGACTGCACCGGATCGCTCACCGGACGCGTCTTCGGGTCGTTGCGGAACATTTCAAAAACGAGTTCCTGCTCTTGTTTCAATTCCTCAGGCTGCTCGGTGCGGGCAAATGCGGGCAGACGCTTGATTTCCTTGCCATACTTTTTTGCCAGATCTTCCAGCTTGCCACCCGAGAAGGCTTCGCTGGAAAAATCTTCCACTGCCCTGCTGAACTCACCGTTTTTCTTGATCCGTTCCTCGCCTGGCAATTTATCCAAACCTTGCGGAGTTTCGAACAAGACACAGCTCACCGCCCGCTTTTCCAGCGTCTTAAACTGATCCTTCTTCTGCTCGAAATATTTCTTAATTTCATCATCGGTGACCTGGGCGGACTTTTTGAAACTTTCCAGTGTGAAAGGGATCGTCGCAGCCTGGATGGTCTGGCAGGTGGCGGCGTAGAATTGCCTGGCCAAATAAGGTGACGGAACTGCGTTGCCGGCCACGATCTGAATCAACTTTTGCAGGCCAAGCCAGTCGCGTATGAGGTCATAGACATCGCTCACGCGCATGCCATCAATTCCGATGAAATTTTCGAATCCCTCGAGCTTCGCACGATCGAGTTCACCGTTCGTCTGGAACACGGGCAGGCGGCGGAACTGATCCTTCACCTCTGCATCCGAAGCATGGATGCCATTCTCCTGAAGTTCATGCCGCAGCAGCATCAGGTTGAAGACAAAATCACGGGGCACATCCTCGCGCGCTTTGAAGCGTGGCGCGAAATCCGTCAAGGCATCCGCAAATCCCGCGCGACCACCAAACACTGAAAGTCCGAGCCTTTGAGAAATGTGGTAATACTTGGTCAGCCGGTTGTATTTCGCGTAGTCATGCTCCTGGCTGTGCAACGTGAAAGCCGCGTCTGCAGGAGAGAACTCGCCGGGTCGTCTGCCGGACGAGGTGTCGCTCCCCCAGAACGTGAAACTGAGGATCACAACGGCGGTGACGACGAGGAACAGAGTTTTGTTGTGCCGGCGGAGAAATTTGAGCATGAGAGGAAACAGGTTGGGAAAGGGCCGCGAAGTAACCGCTCGGGACGCAGCCGGTCAAATCATTTTGCATGGGCCGCACTCGCGATGCCGCGAAGCGAATTCCATGGAAGGACTACCTGGCTGCAGTGCTGGACTTCTCCTTCTTGGTTTCCGCAGGAGCGGTCGCCTCGGATTTTTTCAGGAGTTTTTCCAGAGCGGCGTCGGTTTTCACACCCTGATCGAGCGCATTCTGGTAATGCTTCCGGGCCTGATCCCAGTCGGGCGGCGAGGAGGTGGCGTAGAGGACGGCGAGGTTGAAATGGGCGTCACCGTATTTGGGGTCGATGGCCAGGGACTGCTTGAACTCGGACTCCGCCCGATGGCGATTACCCAGCCGTCCGGATATGATGCCCAGGTAGTGATGGGCGCGGGCGTTGTCGTTGCTCTTGGCCACGCTTTTATCAAAACTGGCCTGCGCCTCCTCCATCATCCCCTTCTGGAAGTAACCGACACCGAGCCGGTAGTTCGCCTGGTCATTATCCGGCTCGATGGCGATACACTTCTGCAGGAGCACTCTGGCATCGTCATACTTTTTCTGCTGTTGCTTGATCACGGCCAGGCTGATGAGCGCCGTAGTGCTCCTTGGGTTCGCCCGAAGGACATCCTGATAAAGCTGCTCGGCGATCTTGAAATCTCCTTTATCAGCGGCATTCACGGCATCACGCAGAATTTTCTGGTCGGATTTTAATGCCTTTTCCGTGGTTGCGATGGAATCCACCTTCGTCTTGCCGCTCTTCTCGGTGTCGCTTTCGGCCATGATCGTGGCCCGCACTCCCATGGTGGCGACCAGCTGCTTCAACTCCGGTGCCGTGAAGAGATTCTCCTCATCCGCGGCGATCTTGATGCGGGCGCTGGTCATCTCCTCAAGGTTGTCCATCAATGTCTGCGACGCGTTCTCCATCTTCTTCATCTCGGCAATGACGAGCTCCTTGGCCTGACGCTGACGCTCCTGATGGCGAAGTTCGCGCATGATGATGTCGTGTAGCATCCGGTTTTCCTCCGCAAGCTTCGCATTTACGACAGACTTACCGGCGGGTTTCTTCTCGATTTTAGCGTTCACCTCCTTCAGTTTAAGCGTGAGGTCGGCGACTTGTGTCTGGTAAGCGGTGTTTTCCTGGCGGAGTTTTACCAGTTCACCCTGAATACCCGCGACCTGATTTTTCAGAGATGAAATTTCTTCGTCCTTTTTCTCGCTCATGGATTTCAGGGCGTCCACCTGCTCGCGCGCGGAGCTCAACTCGAGCTTTAGACGGGAGTTTTCGGCGATGATATTCTTGATCTCCTCCGGCTTGCTGGTGTCGCGCTTCATTCCCTCAAGCTCAAGCTCAAGATCCTTCTGGCGCGCCTGGATCGTCCTGTTCTGGCCCTGAAGCGCGACAATGGTCTTATCCTTGTCTGAAAGTTGCTGATCGCGCAGTGAAACCATCTCATTGACCATCTTGGCCTCGCTGCGGAGTTTCGTGAGCTCCACCATCGAGCCTGAAGTGTCTTTGGATAGCTTTTCGATGCGTGAATCAAGATCAGCCTTCTGTCGTGCGAGGAGATCGCGGTCCTGCTCAACCTTTTGTTTCTCGCGGATGGAGTTGGTGTAGCCGTCCTCGTAAATCTTGCGCTGGGTGAGAAGGTCGCTGATCTGCTTCTGCAAGTCGGCGTTCTGCTTCTGTAGCACCTGAAACTGCTGGTTGATGATGTCTCCGGGATTCGTCGTTCCATTTTGTAACACTGTCGGCGGGGTTGTGACGGGTGGCTGGGCCACTGGAGTTATCACGCCGACTGGCAATGTGCCCTTGCCGGCAAGTCGCTGAAGCGTTTGCTCGATCATCTTCAGGCGGTAGTTGACGACTTCCGGCTGCCATGATGGAAATCCACGTGCCACGCTGATAATGGTCTGTTGGGCTTCCTGCAATTTCTGAATGGCACCCGGAACATCACCGGATTGCTCGAGACGCTCCGCTTGGTTAACAGCAAGATAACCCTTGAAGTATTGTTCGCCCGCGTCGCCTGCCGCCTGCTGGGCGGTGGCGAAGTTCGGACCAGAAAATAACAGCCCGGCCAGGATCAATAGGATGACACGCATGTTTGCAGTATAGAAGATGGTGATGTTAAACGCTTGCCGGGCTCTTGTCCAACGCACCTTCGCATTCGCCTATAGCAGATCCGGACGATTCTGCCGAGTTCGCTCCCTCGCCTGTTCAGCCCGCCAGGCAACGATTTTCGCATGATCTCCACTCAAAAGGATTTTTGGCACTTTCATGTCGCGCCATTCCGCAGGCCGGGTGTAGTGCGGATGATCGAGCAATCCCGATGCGCCGAAGGATTCCTGGCTGGCGGATTCGTCATCCCCCAGCACTCCCGGCAGGAGGCGCACCACCGCATCTATCACCACCGCAGCGGCGATGGCGCCGTTCGTGAGGACATAATCGCCGATGCTCAACTCCTCATCAACACAACTGTCCACGATGCGCTGATCCACACCTTCATAATGACCACAGATGAAAATCAGGTGTTCCTCGCGACTGAGTCGCTCCGCATCCCGCTGGTGAAATGACCGCCCCTGCGGCGTTAGCAGCAGAACTCGCGACCGATCGGTCCGCAACGGATCCAGCGCCGAAAATAGGGGTTCCGGCTTCAGCACCATGCCAGGCCCACCCCCAAAGGGCTGGTCGTCCACCTGACGGCATTTACCAATGCCCTGTTCACGCAAGTTATGCACCCGCAGCGTCAGCAATCCCCTTTCTTGGGCGCGACCCATCATACTGGCACCGAGCGGAACGGTGACTACTTCCGGAAACAAGGTGATGACATCCACTTGCATCACGCACGTTAAACAACCCGCGCCACATCGCAACACCTGCCGCTGATAAGATCACACAAGACGGACTACACCTCGTCCACATCAGCTTCACCGGCTTTTCTGCCGCGGAGCTTGGCCTCAATGAAGGCATTCAGATCGCCGTCCATGACAGCGGCGACGTTGCCAGTTTTTTCACCGGTGCGATGATCCTTCACCATCTGATAGGGCTGGAAGACATAGCTGCGAATCTGATTACCCCAGGCGACGTCGCCTTTCTCGCCGTATTGCCGCTCCATTTCGGACTTTTTTTTGTCTTCTTCAAGCTGGTATAGTTTGGCCCTGAGCATCGACATGGCTTTGCTGCGGTTTTTTCCCTGAGTGCGCTCTGCCTGACAATTCACAATGACACCGGTAGGCATGTGGATGAGGCGGACTGCGGTTTCGACCTTGTTCACGTTCTGACCGCCTTTTCCGCCGGAGCGGTAAGTTTCAAATTTAATGTCCGCCTCGTTCAATTCCAGGCCATCATCTTCTTCAATCATGGGCGTCACGTCAACACTGGCAAAACTCGTGTGCCTCTTCTTCGCCGCATCAAAGGGCGAAATGCGCACCAACCGGTGGATGCCGCGCTCGCAGTTCAGCTTGCCGTAGGCATAGTCACCCGTGACTTGAAACGTGGCGTTGCGAACGCCGGTTTCTTCACCGGCGGCGAAATCTTCCATCTCGGTCTTATATCCGCTGCGCTCGCACCAACGGGTGAACATGCGCAGGAGCATGTCCGCCCAGTCGCAGGATTCCGTGCCGCCCGCGCCGCAGTGAATGGTGACATACGCGCCGTTGCGGTCGTACTCGCCACTGAGCATGACGGCCAGTTCAAAATCACCGAGAGCTTTGTCGAGGGCCTCGTATTCTTTCTCGACCTCATTCCACGTGGCGGCGTCGTTCTCGTGCGTGGCGATCTCGCCCAGCACCATGAAATCCTCATATCTGCCTTCCAGCGTGGCCAGAGGCTCCAGCTTGTTCTTGATCTGATTCGCCCGGTCGATGACCTTCTTGGCGGATTCCTGGCTGCCCCAGAATTCTTCCGCACCCATCTTTTCCTCGAGCCCAGCCAGATCGGATTTTAGTGTCGGCAGGTCAAAGATACCTCCGCAATGCCCCAAGGCGGCCCTTGAGGCTCTCGGTGTCGAATGCTCGCATATCGGTGGTGACGGTTTTTACTTGATCCATGCCTACTTAATAGGACAAAAAATCTAAGATGCAAGATTAGAAGATCCATGACTCAGCCTGATTACCTTGTATCTTCTGACCTTGAATCTTAAATCTCGTGGACCGCACAACCGCCATCCTCATTAGCCGCACGCGACTGACGGAGACCAGCCTGATCGTCCACTGGTGCTCGGCGGACTTCGGCCTCTTCAAGACAGTAGTCAAAGGTGCACTGCGCCCCAAGTCGCCATTCGCCGGGCGGCTCGATCTTTTCGCCACCTGCGAAGTAGTCTTTGTGAAATCAGGCAAGTCGGACCTGCACACGCTCAAGGAAGCGCATCTCACCATGCTTCGTCTGCACCTGCGCAATAGTTACGCGCGCGTTCTTGCCGCGGCCTATTTCTGCAAACTGATTGAAATGGTGGCGGAGCGCGAGACTCCACTTGGCGGGGTGCATGAACTGTTGCGCCTGGCGCTGGATCATCTCGACGCGCATGAGCCATCAGAAAAACTCATCAACCGGTTCGAGAACCGGTTGTGCGGGGAACTCGGGCTCGGCGCGACCAATATCAGCGGAGGTGCGCTGCTGCATGATTACTTTCACCGGCCACTACCACCGCAACGCGAGGAACTGCTGAAACAGATGAAATCATGAGCGCAGGAGAGGCATCAAAGGCTTGTAATTTCACTTGAAGCGCACCCAGTCTCGGATTGTTTGAACAGCCAAACTCCCACGCTCGTCACAAGTAACATGCCACCGGACTCCAATCCAACAGCCAGCAGCGCATTAAACAGCGCGGTTGTCACCCTGCGTGAAGCGCGGCTCACCGCCGAAAATGATGCCGCCGGCAGGCAGAAGTTGCTCCACGCGCTTGAATCACTCGCCGCGCTCCACTGCGCGACAGGTGAATTTGAAAAGGCTGAGTCACATTATCTCGAAGCAATCCAGATCGCTGAAGGCTCCCGCACGCCCTCCTCGCGGCTGGCCAGGTTGAACAGCGCGCTGGGCACGCTCTATGATTTTAACCATCGGGAAAGTCAGGCTGTAACTCTCTACGAGCGGGCGATTGCCCTCTACGAAGGCATGCACCCACCCCAATCCGAAGAGGCTGTGGAGCTACACAACAATCTCGCGATGATCTATAAAAGCCTGGGTCGCCGTCCGCTGGCAGAGCAACACTACCTCGTTGCGCTGGAGACGCTGGAAAACCATTATGGCCGGAACCACGAACGCGTGGCTGCGGTCTATAACAATCTCGGCAGCCTCTACTACACTGCAGGCCATCCCAACCAGGCCAAGGACATGCACGCTGAGGCTCTCGAAATCCGGCAAAACGTTTTTGGCCCCAATCACCCCGATGTAGGTCAGAGCTGGTGCAATCTGGCAACCGCTTGTTATGCGCTGGAAGATGATGCTGGCACACGGGAGAACTATGAAAAAGGTCTGCGCATCATCGAGCAAAACCTTCCCAACACCGCAGCAAGCTACGAGCAGATGATGACGGATTACATTTCCGTGCTCGAATCCATCGGAGAGACGAAAAAGGCGGGGGTGCTAAAAAAACGCATGAAAAATGCCCTGAAGAACCCCTGATCAGTACATCATCTTGTTGTCCGGCTCTGCACTTTCCGTCATACTCGTCACCAGCAGGACCGGAACGGTTTGCCCGCCTTCGGATTTATATGTCATCGTGCCCGTCACTTTCACCCACGTCATGCCCTTGAACTCCGGAGCTTTTTTCTCAAACTCAGCGGGAATGGAGAACGGACGGGCATCGGCAGCACAACATTGCACGAGCATGCGAAAAATTCGCAATCGGGTGGGATGATTGATTTGTTTGTCCGGGTTCTCTGGATCTGGCATCTTTTCCGGCAGCACCTGAGCGGTGGTCTCGACGGGTTGACCAGCAAGGACCCCCTGCACTTCCTTGTCACCAGCGGTGTAATAAATTTCCGGAATTTCCAGCAGGAAATTGCCCTCCTTGTTTTGCGGCACCTGGGCTTTTAGATCAGCCAGCGTAAAGGTGCCATAGCTTTTTGTCTGCGCAGCGGCAACAGGGGCGGAGTTTGTTTCCGCCACGGGCGCATGCCAGGTTTCAGCTGCCTTTGCTGAAGCATGGTTCGGGAGTGCGGAGGTGGAGGAAATGTTATCGTCATTCTTCACGCGGGAATACTGCCGTGCCGCCGTGGTATCTGTATAATTCTGGGCGTAAACCCCCTTGTTCACCGCTGTCTGCACGCTGAACCGGTCGGGCGATCGCACCGCAGCATAGCTCACCGGAACCGCGAGGATGATGATCGCAACCAATCGACCAATGGAACCACTCTCCTCGAGAATGCCGTGCGAGTGCTCGTGACCCGGCTCGTGGTCGCTGGATTTGCCATCTTTGTGACGATGCTCAGGGGTGTGGTCATGACCGCAGCAATCGCCATCCGAATGTGGGTCGGCAGCCCTCTGCCGATTTATTGGTATTTGATCGGCAGAGGGCTGCCGATCCACTTTGTGGTGATGATCGTGCTCATGTTCACAACAGTCAGCCTCCTTCGCGTGCATCGTGGCGAGATTGAACAAGCCCAGAACGCAGAGGCCAATGCCGGAGATCATCACCATCGGGCGGAACCAGCCGTCGCGCGCCAGGTATTCGCCATCAACCAGACGCCCGCTGGCATAGAAGTAAAGCATGACCCCGCCCCAGAGAAGAAGGAGCGACACACTGAGAAGATGGATGCCGACGCGCGAGGTTTTCATGGCACGGGTTAAAATTTATTTCAGGGGCATCAACGCCGTTAGCATGTTCCACCAAGGGCCGCTGAGCAAACCGATCAACACGAAAAGACCAAGTCCCAGCACTAGCACAAACTTACGACGGAACACGGCGAGATACATGAACGTAAGTTTCACGTCAAACATCGGGCCAAAGACGAGAAAGGCTAGCTTGGCCTTAAGCGAGAACGCCGCCATCGGAGCCGCAATAAACGCGTCTGAAGTACTGCACAGCGCCAGCGCATAAGCCAAACCCATCAACGATGGCGTGGCCACCCACTCGTTGCTGGCGAGTTGCGCGAACTTCGTCTGGTCCACCTGCGTCCCGAACCAGGCCGTGATGATGATTCCGATGGTGAAATACATCCCGGTATCAAGAAAATCACGCATCGACGTGCGCATGGCACGGGTGATTTTACCATCGAAACCGAGCGGCACTTCGTGATCGTGACCACCACCCGCCGCGCGCTTATCGATCCCGTCGGAGATCGACGCGCGCAGAATGTCGGACGGTTTCCGTCGCAGCATGGCCAGGCCGAAGATGACCGCGATGGTGTAACCCAGCGAGAGCCGGGCAATGGTCATCGCGGGCCAGGAAAATCCGGCGATGGAGTTGGCGCCGCCAAACTCACCGAAAGCGGTTAGAGTGCTGATGATCACCACCGGATTGATGATCGGCGCGGACAGCAGATACGTCATCGCGCATGAAATCGGCAATCCTTTTTGCACCAGTCGCCGCACGACGGGCACCACGGCGCACTCACACACCGGGAACACAAGCCCGAGAGAGCCGGACATCAGCGTCGCCAGAACCCTGTTTTTCGGGAGGACGCGCTCGAGTAGTTTGGCAGGCAGAAACGCATCGATGAAGCCAGAGATCACCGTTCCCACGAGAATAAACGGAGCGCCCTCCAGCCAGATGCTCAAGAAGGCTACCAGTATATCGCCATGAGCGCTGGGTTCGGGAAGTGTCATGTGTACGGTAGGGCTCATTAACGTCCTCTGCGTGCAAATTCAATCAAAATACCCCACAGACATGGACAACATCAGGGCTTACGCATGAACGAAGAAAGGCCACATGCGTAAGCCCTGCTCCAACCCGCCATTTTACAATGCCACCAGAATAATCTTGCCAAGTTCTCACTCGTTTGGTTTGATGGTCCCCATCACCACATGAAAAATCGCAGCATCCTTTTAGTCGCCGCCGCCTTCACCATCGGGAGTCTCGCACTGGCGGACATCCAGTCCTCTCCGGCATCGCACTGGAATTGGAGTCGCAAACTCTCCCGCGCCCTGGCCAACATCGTATACGGCGTCACAGAAATTCCCACCACCTGGTGCAAGTCCAACAGGTTGGACGGCAGCAGTGCCGCCTGGACAACAATGGTTGTGGACGGCAGCAAACGCTCCGTCGTGCGCCTCGGCTACGGCGTTTTCGAACTCGTGACCTTTCCCTTCCCCGCCTATAAAGACAGCTACCGTCCGCCCTACTACAAGAAGGAAGCCTTTGACCCGTATTACGGCTACGGAGAGTTCCCCCCACAATTTGGGAATTCCTCACATACCACTTACTGCCGCGACACGGAATACCACCCGTTTTAATCTGCCCTCCCGGCCAGAGGCCCGTGTTACCCGCTGACAAGCACGCGCAACGCGCGTTCTTTGGCAACCCTAATGTTAGAGCGGATTTATTAATTTCGTGAGCGCGGAAAATATGGCTATCCACTCGGCTCACGGATAAACTTGCAGCACTTTCGCTTCGCGTCTGCATACACGAGACGCGGCTTCGTCTTTTTTGAAAATGCTCAGGCATCAGTCGAGTAATGCACCGTGGGCAACAGTTGTTGGGCACTGCCATGCCGCAAGAGGGCATCTTTCAAGCGGAGCCTTTCCCGCTGTGCCAAACGCGGAAAGAATAAGCCCGCGGTCCAGGTTACCAGCGTCTATCGGTGCGCAGCACTCAATCTGACACTGTTGCGCTCAAGTTATGCTTCGATGATCCCCTCGAAGCCTGCCATGAGTTCCGGTTGTGGAAGTGATAGGATGGAGGTTTGTGAGCAGGCTTCCAACGGCGCTGCCTGTGAACCCAGTGTTCACTTCCCAACGCAGTACAACTTGTCCTGTGTGCGGATGTAGAGGTTGCCGTTGGCGATGGCAATGCTGCTGCGCACGCTGCCGTCAGTGCCCTGGGCCTTGCTGCCGTCACCCATGTCCACACTGTGAAGCAATTCGAACTTTGCTGGATCTGATTTTACGACAAACACTTCGCCCCAAAAATTGGTCATGTAAATCTTGCCGTCCGCACCGGTTGGCGAGGCTTCGATCTTCGCCTTGCTCCCGAGGTCGCCGGTCCAGTGAACCGTGCCGGTCTTCGGATCAACGCAACTCAGTGTCGCCCTGCGGTTGCTGTCGAGGACGTAAAACTTTCCTCCATAAAACAACGGCGACGTGACGTCGCTGGTCACCATTTTTGGATCTGACGTCCACGCGAGGTCACTGTCACTGAGGTTGCCACTGCCGCCGAGCTTCACGCCGAAAACCGGACGATTCTTCGGCGCACACACCAGGGCGATGCCATCTCCGGCAACAGGTGAAGGAACGAGACGGAGAGCCTTGTTCCGATCATCATTCCAGTGGCCCCAACGCCACAGTTCCCTGCCCGTCTCGGGATCGTGCCCGGTGATCGCGTCACCACCGGTGATAAGCATCTGGCGCCGGCCTTTCACGGCGGTGAAGACGGGAGTCGAGAACGCCTCGCGCGTTTCCATTTCAGCATCGCTGGGCCGCACATGTTTCCAAAGATCTTTTCCGGTCGCGGGATCGAGCGCGAGGATGTAGGAATCGTTGGGTGAGTTCGGCGAACCTTTCATGACGCCTTGGAACTCGAAATATTCGTTGCGCTGAAGCACCTGAATATACAGTTTGCCACCGTCCAATACGGGGCTGCTGGAGTAAGTCCATTGCGTGCCGAAGTTTCCGTGCGTCTTCGTGATGCTGCGCGACCAGATTTCTTTTCCGCTAAAATCAAAACACGTCATGTCGCCTGTGGCGAAGAGAAACCAGACGTGATTGCCATCGGTGACAGGTGAGGGCGATGCCAGATTGCTCGCCTTATCCCAGCGCGTGCCGCTGGCGAGAGCCTTGCGCCAGCGCTCCTTGCCGGTATTGGCGTCGAGGCAGATACCATAATATTTTTCCTCACTCACGACCGGAGCGGTGACAAATACGCTGTCTCCCCATACGACGGGAACGGAGGCTGCGAGGCCGGGCAGCGAGGCGGCCCACTTCACATTCTCGGTCTTTGAGAATTTCTCAGGAAGGTTTTTCTCATCACTGGATCCATCCTGGTTTGGACCACGCCATTGCGGCCAGTTGGCGGCGGAGCCGGAGGCGGCGGAGATGAAAGTGAGTGTAAAGATCAGGAGGTACTGCATGGCAGGTTTCAGGTTTCAGTTCGTTGGTGCGTCGTGACGTCAGCAGGCCAACCTTAAACAATGAGCTATTGTTGAAAACGGCAGGATGATGTTCATTCATTGCATGATGCGTCGACAGAGGCAACCCGATAACTCACTGATTCAGTGATTTCCCTCCTCATTCGGCGAAGACCGATTGATGTAAATTCCGTCGAACCAGCCGTGCCCCGCATGACGCTCCGCATGCTGGCTCTCCACGACTAAAAAATGTCCTATGCGCCGGAAATGCAGGCGCGCCGGCTGCTCACCATCTTTGTAACGGGTGTTCTGTTCCGTGAACTCGCCGGTCGAGGTGCCGTCATTGGCAATCTTGATCGTGTTCGCCGGCACACCACCTTCGATCATCCCGCTCATCCCCTCCCCGCCCCTGCTGGCGTTGATCGTGAACCACGCATCACCGTTGCTCACCATAATAATTTCCATCGTCCCGCCAAATCCGTCTGCAAATTTACCTTCCCAACCGGACTTCAATCCCTTCGGAATTTCTTCGCTGATGAAATTGATCGCAGCTGCGGCCAGCTCGGAGCGTTGCCTCCAATGCGTCGCCATCTGACCCACAGGTTCAGAGGCAGCTGGCCCCGAAATTTCAGCGGCGGATTTCGGGCCAGTCAGAGCGCTCAACCGATCGCGCAAGGCGGGCCAGGCTTTCTTCCACTCTGCATAAGCGGGCTTGTCTGCGGCAGGTGCCTTGCGTGAAGCCAGTTTAATGGCCTCATCGAGCTTCTTCTCAACGGCGGCGTATTCCTTCTTCGCGAGCTGAGCGATTTTCTCGTCAGTAATGAGACGGTAAACCCCGGACAGACCGTCATCCTGAACTCCGGTCTGGCCCGGCTTGAGTTTCACCGTGAGTTTGGTCGCGCTTTCTTTGGCCAGATAAACCGGACCCGCGGGTTCGTCTTCCCCCGCCTTTAGCGAAAATTCAATGCCCTTCGGAGTTTGCTGGCCTGTGCCAGACCAGTTCCAGTAGGAACCCGGCTCGCCCGCATTGCGGAGCGATAGCCTGACTTTTCCTCCATCAAGTACCTCTACCGTCATGAAACGGTTACCGGCCTCGTTGAGGAAGGTGAGTGGTGGTGCGGCCGAAATACCCTGAGCCGACAAAATCGCCACCAGCAAGACCACTTGGAATTTTGTCATCGTGAGACAAATTCTAGCGACGGAGTGTTCGCTGTCACGGGCAATTATGAGGCTGCCAAAGGCGTAGTGGGCAGCCAGCCCACTGGTTTGCTTCGCCAGTTTGTGACGAATTTATCAAGCTCGGTGGGCTGGCTGCCCAGACACTGTCTGCATTCAACAGACTCTCAAGCACGGATTTTTGGCATCAAGCGGCCAAAAGTCAGCGCCATTTTTTTCAAATTACACCATTTTAGTATTGTATTTATGAATAATATTGATATATTTATAACGTCGTGTTTTTTATTTAAATTCTCACATCTACAAATCAGCCATGAAAACACTCACCTCTACCCACTGGCCGGAAGTTCTCCAGGCATTTCGTGTTTGTGGCCACGGTCGCATCCAAGCACGAAAAGCGACGCAAAGTTTCGGCTTTCAGATCCGGGCGCGCGATGTGGTGCCGCATCCTGCTTTGATCTTCGGGCTGGCTCAAGTCCACAGCCCAGGACCACTGGCAAGGTTCACAGTGCGCTTTGATCTGGAATCCGGTGAAGTCTGGGACGCGGCGAATGATTGCGGGCTGCTAGGTCATCTCTCCACTGCGAACTGGCCCTCCCGAGACGAGGAGCATCCTCTGGTGCTGCGTTGGGAAATCGAGCGCAACGGCTCCGCGCTCATTCCCCGGCTCCATGTCGGGGACCAGGAAATTCTCTATCCATCGCAGCATTTTCCCAATGAAGCACCCTTCGTGGCCTTTACTGGACATGATCTCGATGACGTGGATCGCAGCGCCATCTTCGCGCCCGGCTATGTCTGGTGCCAGGATCGCATCCGCTGAACCAGTCTGTGGAAAATTGCCGTTTGTGAATCGACCGCAACTGCGCAAGTGATGTGCCGATGCCATTTATCCACGACGACTTCCTTCTAACGACCAAAGCCGCCCGCCGTCTCTACCACGACTTCGCGGAGCGCGAGCCCATCTACGACTACCACACGCATCTGCCGGTGGACGAGATCGCGCGCGACCAGCGTTACGAAAGCATCGCGCATGTCTGGCTGAGCGGCGATCATTACAAATGGCGCGCCCTCCGCGCCAACGGCGTGCCGGAATCCCACGTCACCGGCAGCGCGCCTTGGAAGGAAAAGTTTCTCGCTTGGGCCAAGACCGTGCCTCAAACCCTGCGCAATCCGCTCTA
Source organism: Verrucomicrobiota bacterium (assembly GCA_009885695.1). Classification (GTDB taxonomy): domain Bacteria; phylum Verrucomicrobiota; class Verrucomicrobiia; order Verrucomicrobiales; family Verrucomicrobiaceae; genus VFKE01. The sequence goes on from VFKE01000019.1 coordinate 43,815, forward strand.
TCACTGGACCGCGCTGGAATTAAAATGTTTCTTCGGCATCGATGAACTCCTCAGCGAGAAGACCGCCGAAAATATCTGGGCGCGTTGCAACGAACAACTCGCCACGCCCGAGTTCACCTGTCGCCAGTTGCTGACGCGCTCCAACGTGCGCGTCGTCTGCTCCACGGATGATCCGACCGACACGTTAGAACATCACGCCGCCGTCGCCAAGCTCACCGGCTTCAGCACCAAAGTGTATCCCACCTTCCGCCCCGATGCCGGAATGCGTCTCGAAGACTTGTCTGCCTGGAATCAATGGACGAACAAACTCGCTTCCGTGAGCGGCGAATCTTGCGCCTCCTTCAGCTCCTTCCTCGCCGGCTTGCGTCAGCGGCACGATCACTTCCACGCCCACGGCGGCCGCCTCTCCGACCACGGCCTCACCGCGATGGATACCGAGACCGCGACCGAGAGCGAAGCCAAAAACATCTTCGACAAAGCGCGCGCGAAACAAGCCGTCACCGGTGCCGACATCGCCCGCTTCCGCAGTTATCTCATGCTCTACTTTGGCCAGCTCGATGCAGAGAAAGGCTGGACGAAGCAACTGCACCTCGGCGCATTGCGGAACACCAACACCCGCATGTTTGAAAAGCTCGGCCGGGACATCGGTTGCGATTCCATGGACGATCCGGCCCAAGCCGCTGGATTGAAATTCTACCTCGATACACTTGAGACACGCGGTCATTTGCCGAAGACCGTGCTTTATAACAACAATCCGAAGGACAACCACGTCCTCGCCACCATGATCGGCAATTATCAAAGCAACGAGCAAGGCATCGCCGGCCGCCTCCAGTTTGGCTCCGGCTGGTGGTTCCTCGATTCGCTTGAAGGCATGGAATCGCAGATCAACACCCTCAGCTCCATCGGCCTGCTCAGCAAATTCGTCGGCATGCTGACCGACTCCCGAAGTTTCCTCTCGCCTCCCCGCCACGAATATTTTCGCCGCATCCTCTGCAACCTCATCGGCCGGGACATGGAAAACGGACTCGTGCCCGACGACTTCGATTTGGTCGGCAGCATGGTCAAGCGCATCTGCTACGCCAATGCGCACGAGTATTTCGGGATGGATGTGGCTGCAGCCTAAAGGTCATTTAAAATGATCGTAGCCGCGTTCGTGAGAATGCGGGAAATTTAACCATGTCCTTGGTGGTGATCTCAGCATAAATGTGCTAGCCTTCCTACGATATGCTTGCCCTCGAATACCCACACGTCCGCAAGACCGGTAATGAACCCGCACATCTGGAGCGACTGCCACGCATTCGCGTTGCGCAGATTGCGGCGGATCATCTCGGCAACGGCTGGTCTGCTGAGGAAATCGTTCGGCAATATCCTGCATTAATGCCCGCCGAAGTTCACGCCGCGCTCGGCTACTACTTCGATCACCGCGTAGAAATTGACGCCGAGCTTGCTGGCGACCTCGCCGAGCTGGAAAAGACGAAAAAAGCCTCAACACTCCGGCTCCGTCTCCTTTCCACGCGCAACGGCTCGGTTGCATGACGCCGATCTATCTCGACGTGCATGTGCCCGCCGCCATCACGGTTCAATTGCGGCGTCAGGGTGTGGATGTCATCACCGCACAAGAAGACGGCGGCAGCACACTCACTGATACCGAACTTCTCGAGCGCAGCACAGCGCTCGGTCGTGTGATGTTCACCCAGGACATCCGGGTCAAGGCGCTCGCCGAACAGTGGCAGCGCGCAGGTCGCAACTTCGGTGGCCTCGTCTTCGGCCACCAGCTTCATGGCTCCGTTGGCCAATATGTACGCAATCTCTTGCTCATTGCCCAGTCTACTGACGCAGAGGAATGGATTGGGCAGGTGGAGCAGTTGCCGCTCCGATAAGACGAGGGCCGCATCCAGGCCGAGTGAGGTGGATCCCATCCATTCTCGCTGAGAGCAAGAATAGAATCAGTTTTTTCATCGTCATGTTGGAATCTTAGCAGTTTTACCAGACTTGATGCAGCATTTTGTGAACTCCCCACAGGATGTCCGAGCTTCAGTTTCCCACCCGAACCCGATAGTGCCCAATGATCCGATAGCCAAACAGGATGTCCTCCTCCTTCGCACCGCCACCGATGTTATGGATGATCAAGGGCGTCCCGCTGGCAGCCTGCCGGCCGGAGACGATGCCGATGTGCGTGACGCCGCCGCCGAGATCCCACGCGACAAAATCTCCCGGCCGGTAGTCGGCAGCCGAGTCCGTCTTTGGCTGCTCATAACCGCGTCGCTTGAAGAACGTCATGGGGTTCGGCACGCGGCGGTGATCAATGTTCGTGTCAGATGACATGAAAGCGAAGGAGAAATGCTCCATGTGAGTGCTTCGTGCGCAGGAGAGCGTGATTTGGTAGAGTGTCGGTGCCATGAACACCCTAACTAAATCCACCCCTGCTGGCAACGCCGTTGTCAGCCCCAAGGCCGA
>VFKE01000020.1 GCA_009885695.1 Verrucomicrobiota bacterium
CAATAGGGTGACTGATTGCCTGCCGGGTGTCGGGGCCAGCTTGGCCCCGTGTCACGGGGACTGGCAGCCCCCAACGCATTTATCACCCTATTGCGCGAGCCTCAATAAGCGCCATTCAGGACCGACCCGTTTCCCGTTTCAGACCCGTTTCCCGTTTCATCACGTTTCACCGTTTCAGACCGTTTCATAGGACCGACCCGTTTCACGATTTTGACTGGGCGCTGACTGGGTGCCAATCTTGACTTTCCAGCCGTATTCCCATAGATACCCAGCTATGAAAACACCGTTTGGTGGTTTGTTTGTAAGTTTGACTGCAATCGGAGTCATGCTGTGCACGTCGCCGACCCGAGCGGGCGTCAGACTGTCTCCCGTTTTTAGCGACCATATGGTTCTGCAACGCGAGATGAGTGTGCCGGTTTGGGGGCAGGCGGTAACGGGCGAAACAGTCACCGTTACGTTCCGAAATCAGAAAAAGACGGCCACGGCCGATGCGGACGGCAAGTGGACGGTCCGTCTCGATCCCATGGACGCCGGCGGACCCGACCAACTGGTTGTGAACGGAGACTCCACGGCAAAGTCAAAACAGCCTGAAACGGTCACGATCGATGATGTCCTCGTCGGCGAGGTGTGGGTTGGATCGGGCCAGTCGAACATGGCGCTCGGGCCCAGTTCGTTTGCCAAGGGGGATGATGTTCTGGCGGCGGATATGACAAATGGCCCCTATTCAAACCTTCGCATCAAGACATCCGGAAAGTGGCAGGTGGCCGACAGCAGCACAATCCCAAGGTTTTCCGCACTCATGTTTTGTTTCGGACTGCGGCTTCAAAGAGAACTCGGCGTACCGGTTGGGTTGATTGTGCGCGCTTGGAGCGGAAGCCCTTCAGGCAAATGGCTTAGCCCGGAGGCTCTGAAGACGGATACGACCTGGCAGGAACGGATCGAACAAACCGCTGCCAAGTTTGAGGGGTTGCAAAAGGAGTACGAGTCGGAAACCCTGCCGGAATGGGAGAAGGCAGCCGAGGACGCCAAACAGCAAGGCAAGCCCAGCCCCCCGCGTCCCGCTCCGCCGGTGAACAGCAAGAATAAGGTCGGCGAGTTTTATGTCAGAAGGATCCAGCCGCTAATCCCTTACGGAATTCGCGGTGTTTTGTGGGATCAGGGGGAGTCGGGCACGGGAGTGAAGGGCGTGGATCAATATGTGCTGATGGGGGCACTCATTCGGGGTTGGCGCAAGGATTGGGGACAGGACTTTCCGTTTATCTATGTGCAGAAGCCGAGCGGTGGAGGCTGTGCGTGGGACGCGAGCAACAGCGTGAACGCGAAAGCGCAACCCTTCGCAGCCCTGCCAGCTAAAGTTCCGTCGGGCGGAGAGAAAGCCGAGACTTACATCATGATTATGCGTTATACGAATACGGCCATGGTCATCAGCAGCGATCTCGCTCCGGGCACTCATCCGGTGAACAAATCCGGCTACGGACAACGTGCCGCCGATGTGGCGCTCGGCATGGTCTATGGCCGGGCAAAGGAATACTATGGACCCATTTACGCATCGCACGTGATTGAAGGCGACAAGGTCCGGATTCTCTTTACCCATGTCGGGCAGGGGCTGGCGTTTCGGCCGGCCGACAAGCCGCAGGGATTCGCGCTGGCAGGTGCGAACGGGATCTATCACTGGGCGACGGCGGTCATTGAGGGGGAGACGGTGGTGGTTGCCACCCCGAACGTGCCGCAACCGGTCAGCGTCAGGTATGCCTGGGCGGCGAAATGGAACTGGGCCAACTTGTTCAACAAGGATGGCTTGCCGGCCGTGCCTTTCCGAACCGATCGGCCACGCACTTTATGAAAGGAAAAACGATATGGCTGCTAGGAAATCCATTCGGGTCCATTCGGGTCAGTCCTGAATGGCGCTTAGTTAAGAACTGTTTTCGCCGCGAATTCAACGTAGAATCAAGTGTATGAAGACGGAAAGCCCTCTTAACTATTGAGTCTCGCGTAATACGATGACTGTTTGCCGACTGGATGTCGGGGCCAGCTTGGCCCCGTTTCATGGGGACTGGCAGCCCCCAACACATTTCGTCATGCTACTGTGCGAGACTCAAAGGGACAAACACTATTAACCCGGCAATAAATTGTAGTGACATTCCTTATGCTGCGGCCGCATAACGTATAAGTTCTGCTTGGAAATAG
>VFKE01000195.1 GCA_009885695.1 Verrucomicrobiota bacterium
CAATAGGGTGACTGATTGCCTGCCGGGTGTCGGGGCCAGCTTGGCCCCGTGTCACGGGGACTGGCAGCCCCCAACGCATTTATCACCCTATTGCGCGAGCCTCAATAAGACTATCAACAATCAGTTATCAGCCATCGACTTTCCTTTTTAGGTTTATAGTTCCCGCCGCATGCCTGATTTTCTCATCCAACTGCGCGAAGCCGCACCAGTGATCCTTTCCCTCATTCTCATCGAGGGCTTGCTCTCGGTGGATAACATTCTCGCCATCGCTGCCCTGGCGGCGAACTTGCCGGAACACCAGCGCAAACTGGCCGTAAGACTCGGACTCGCAGGCGCTTATCTTTACCGCGGGCTGGCGCTGCTGTTCGCCAGTTTCATCCTGGAATATGAATGGGTGAAGTTTCTCGGGGCCTTCTATCTCATCCATCTCATGGCCGGACACTTTATCGATCTCGTTGCGGAAACGGACGATGATCCCGCCACGCACGCAGCGACGCAGCGAACATTCCTCGGCACCATCATCTCCATCCAGTTGATGGATCTGAGCTTGAGCGTGGACAACGTCATCGCCGCCGTGGCCATGAGCCCCAAGTTCTGGGTGGTCTGCACCGGTGTGGGCCTGGGCCTGCTGACCTTGTGGATGTTCGCCACGCTCAGCCTCCAACTGGTGGAACGGTTCCCCATCCTCAAACACACGGCATTCGTTCTCATCGGTTATGTCGGACTGATCCTGCTGGTGGAAATGTCCTTCGAATATGCCCTGCATCGGCACCTCCATATCTCGGCCTTCGAAAAATTCATCGGGCTGGCAGTGATCATCGCTTTCTCGCTCTGGTATGCGCGCAGCGAGCATATGCAAAAAGCCTGCGCGCCGGCATGTGCTGCGTTCATGATCCCCATCAAAATTTACGCAAGGATTTCCCAATCGGTGGCCACTGTGATTTTATGGCCATTCCATGCAGTCGTCCGCCTCTTCCGGAAAACACCTATATAAATACGTAGCCGCGCTTCGTAAGAACGCGGGAAGCTTGGATGTTCTGCAGCCAGGCGATTTTGTCCCGCACTCTCACGGGATGCGGCTACGAAATATTCTAAACTGCTCCAAATCAACCAGCGCTTCACTGAAGCCGCATGCCGGCCGCCAGTGGATGGCCGCGCAAATAATCGCCCGCACTCATCCGCTTCCCGCCCTCGGCCTGCAACTCGATCAATTCAATCACGCCGCGACCGCAGGCGACGAGCAATCGATTGTCCGCGGCGATCACCGTGCCGCCGATGGGACAAGCCTCAGCGCCTTCGATAATCTTGGCGCGGTGGACTTTGAGTGGCGCCGTCTTTCCTTCGTCAGTGGGAAACAGGCAATAAGTTCCCGGCCACGGTTGATACGCCCGAATGATGCGATCGATCTCTTCTGCGCGTTGATCCCACACGATGCGTCCGTGAAGTCGCTCCAGTTTTTTCGTCAGCGTGGCCCGGCTCGAATCCTGCGGAACACGCGGGGCATGACCCGCCGTGATCGCTGAAAGCGCACGCATCAAGCAGCCAGGCGCGGCTGCCGCGAGCCGGTCGTGCAAGGTGCCGCCCGTGTCGTCCGGCGCGATGGCAACCGGTTCCCTGAGCAACACGTCTCCCGTGTCCAACCCTTCATCCATCCACATGACAGTGATGCCGGTCTCCGCATCTCCTTCGCGAATTGCAGCCTGGATGGGCGAAGCGCCGCGATGCCGCGGAAGCAGTGATGCATGAATGTTAAGGCAGGCCTTGGTTGGAATATCGAGCACCGTGCGCGACAGGATTTGTCCGTATGCAACCACGACAAAGACATCGGCGCGCAGTGCCTGAAGCTCTCCGACAGCGTTACCCATTCTCTCCGGCTGCAAGACGGGAACGCCCGCAGCCAGGGCGCGAAGCTTGATGGTCGACAGTGCCAGTTTCTGACTGCGACCCACCGGCTTGTCTGGCTGGGTGACGACCGCGACCAACTCATGATCGGGCGTGGCGGTCAGCGCCTCCAGCGAGGGAAGCCCAATATCGCCAGCGCCGATGAAGACGATGCGCATTTCTCAGACGCGAAGATGCTCCACCAGCTTCCAGGCATCGAGATTCATGATGCGACTGATAACCGCATGGATGACCTTCAAAGGCGGCTGGCTGGCATCGATGTCAGTGACCATGCCGCGGTCCGCATACTTTCCCTGCGAGTAGTAGTCGAGGATCGGCTTCGATTCCTCCTCATAGGTTCTGATGCGGCGTTGGATGACCTCCTCGTTGGCGTCATCGAATCGGTTCTCTTTGATGGCCCGTTTGCGTAGGCGGCGCGCGAGCTCATCACGGTCAGGGCAAGCCAGATGAAACACCTGGATGACATCAATGTCCGATTCCATGAACTTCGCTTGCTCCATGTTCCGCGGAATACCGTCGAGCACGAGAAAATCGATATCCGGCTTGAAAACATGCGACTTCACACTGTCGTGGATGTTGGCGCGCCAAAGCTTCACTGTCACCTCGTCGGGCACGAGTTCGCCACGGCTGGAATACTTCACAAACTCCTGGCCAAGCTCCGTGCGGGTGTCGATGGAACGGAACACATCGCCACAGGCCATGTGATGAAAGCGGGGAATGGTGCCCAGCACTTTTCCCTGCGTGCCCTTGCCGCTGCCCGGCGCGCCGAACATGAGAATTGTGCGAAACTTGCCTAAGGTTTTTCCGTCTGCTGACATTCGAATGAAGCTAACTCGCATCGTGCAGGTCTCAAGCACGGATGATGTTTTTTCTGTGGGAAGTTCGATTTCCGTCGTTCTGACCCGCGAAGATCCTTTTTCCCGCTTGCATCTGAAAAGCGAACACGGAAAACTCAATCCCATGCTCCCAGTCTCCGAACAGCTCGAAATCCTCCAGCGAGGCACCGTCACCATCCATAGCGAAAAAGAGCTGGCGGCGAAACTGGCGCGGGGCAAGCCGCTGCGCGTGAAACTGGGCGTGGACCCCACTGCGCCGGACATTCATCTCGGGCACGCGGTCGGTTTGCGGAAGCTGCGGCAGTTTCAGGAACTGGGACACCACATCGTGCTTATCATCGGCGACTTCACCGCCATGATTGGCGATCCCAGTGGCCGCAGCAGCACGCGCCCGCCGCTGACGCATGACGAGGCGATGGCCAACGCCAAGACTTTCACCGAGCAGGCGTTTCTTCTTTTGGACAAAGCGAAGACAGAAGTCGTGTTCAACGGCGACTGGTTTGCCAGGATGTCGTTCATGGAGGTCATCAAGCTGAACGCGCGGGTCACGCTCAACCAGATGATGCAGCGCGAGGATTTCAAGAACCGCTTCGGCCAGGGTCATGAGATTCGCCTTCACGAAATTCAATATCCCATCATGCAAGGCTGGGACTCCGTCGTGGTGCGCGCCGATGTGGAGATCGGTGGCAGCGACCAGCTCTTTAACATCCTCGTCGGCCGCGACCTGCAAAAAGAAGAAGGCCAGGAACCGCAGGTGGTGATGACATTGCCGCTATTGGAGGGGCTCGACGGCGTGAAGAAGATGAGCAAGTCGCTGGGCAACTATGTCGGCCTCACTGAGCCGCCGAAGGAGATGTTCGGAAAGCTCATGAGCATCCCGGACGAACTGATGGCGAAGTATTACCTGCTGGTGCTCGGGGAGGTGATGGACAAGACACTGCACCCGATGGAGGCGAAGAAGCAGTTGGCCGCAAAGTGTGTGGCGAGCTATCACTCGACGGCTGCGGGACAGGAGGCGCGCGCGGATTTTGAGACGCGCTTCAGCAAGCGTGATTTGGAGCACGCTGATTTGCCCGTGGTAAAAATCGGCGAGAGACGAGATGTTTTAGGTGTGGTGCTGCAAGCTTACGCGGAAGCTTTTCAGACAAACCCCAGCGGCGGAGAAGTTAGACGGCTTCTACAAGGCGGCAGCGTGCAGCTCAACGGCGAAAAGCTCACCGATCCCAAGGCGGCACCGGCATGGAAGGACGGAGATGTATTAAAGCTCGACAAGAAGCGGCAGGTGCGCCTCTCACTGTGATTGCGCTTTTGTGCGTTGAAAGTAGTTCGCGACTTCAGTCGGAACGCCTGCTGGTCTCCGACTGAAGTCGAAGACTATTTAGTGAGGAAGCGCCCCCGCCTCAAGGAGCGGCGATTGGCAATCGCCGTCATTTTGACCGCGATAGCGGCACTTATCGGAAGCTCATCACGATGTTCGCGCGAATCCCTCTCGTATAACACGATGAGCTTCGGATTCTTGCTGCCCGCGCAGAAGGTTTTTGATCGGCGATTGCCAATCGCCGCTCCTTGCAGCCCCGCTCACCCTCAATCTTGTTACACCAGCTTCCAGCCCATCGCGGCTTCGTTGGTGGAGTCGACGCGTTGATTTATCGTGATTTATCCTTGGGTGCCGCTGTGTGCTGTTTCCACTTCGACATGGCCTTCGCAAAATCTTCGCCACTCACCATGCTCACGGAACCATCATTCAGGCCCATGACCCACCTATTACCCGTCTCGCTATGGGGTCCGATGACGATGGGCAGGTCCGCTGGATCAGAATCCTTTAGTCCTGGCAAATAGATCAAGAGTTCAGGAGTGCCTCCGTCCAAAGGCACGTAGTTGAGAACTTGGTTATTGTCAGCCAATTCATCCGCGAACAACTGCGCCAATCGTTCCGGGTAACGGCCTTCATGATCTGATGCCCACAGCCTCAAGTATATGATGGTCTGTTTTGCGTTGATTATACTCTTTGTCACACGCCCACGACTTTTGTCCACAACCCAGTTTGATTCGTGCATTAGCCATGCCCCTTGGTGGACAATTCCGCCAACAGCAATTGAGAGTCCAAAAAGCAATGGCACCAGAAGACAGAGACACAGCGTCGATCTCCAATGCCAAATGTGATTTTTATTTCGCTGACGCCAAAGCCATTTGAGAACCAGATGTGTTGTAATCACTGCCAGCCCAAATGCGGCAACACCAGAAAAAATCATCCCTAAATTGACGTGCACCTGCGGAAGCACGGTGGCGAGGTAGTGAAACCAACCGCAGATCAAGAAATACGTGATTTGAACCACCCAGGCCTCTCCCGGCAAAATGCCCAGCAACAAGATGATGCCGAACGCCCATGACAGTATCTTCAGCATCAATCGACACCGCGATCGAGGCCGACTAGGCGTGAGCTTGCTGTCAGTTGGATTTTTTACTTCCATCGTTGGCTGTCTTCGTTGCGAAAACCGTATTCATTTGTTCCATAAATTTCCTGGAAAGCTCTTCAGCCTTCATCAATGAAATCGCCCCGTTGGCTCTAAGCACATAGCGTTCTGGCCCGTAAACATTGCTTTCATAAGCGACAATGGACGTTCCCTCGTCTGCTTTAAGCCCGCCCCAGTAGCAATAAAAGGAACTGTCAGGAGCGATCCCCTGCCAAACCTGATCCGTGATGTTGGCTTCAAACCGGCTTGTCGGGAGATAGCCATGATGAGCCTCTGCATATTTCCAAAGCTCGCCCCGGAGACGTTCGAGGGCTTTAAGCCTGGCAGAATCAAGCCACTGACCCGGGTCTTGCTTGGGACTCTTCAACTCATAAAAATTACCAACATGGTTCCAAGCCCCGGGAGTCATCAATTCCCTCGCGCCTGAAATCATGGTGAGCACCACAGCAAAAAACAGTCCCGTGGCCAGCGTGATGGCGAGCGCGGCAAAAAAACTGAGGCGTGGCAAATTTATGAAGTCTTTCCGGAGATAATTCCAAGCCATCTTTAGCACCAGAGTGAATGCGAGAAAAAGGAGAGCGAAGAATGAAATCGATTCTAGCCGGGCGGAAACTATGTCTCTGAGTTCGAATGACGCCATTCCTGCCGAAGCAGGATTTACCAGAAGCAAGGAAACAGCGGCACCGAGAAGCCAAGTGTGGAATGTTGGGTGCGGTTTCACCAAGTCGGGCTATCCATTGTCAAAGGGCTTCACAAGAGCAAATCCCAGCCGACACACTCCAATTTTTTAGTGTATAGTGTGGATAGTCATTTTTTCAATATCGAATATCTGGAGAAATCACGGCCGTTCAAGCTTCCAGCTTCAAGCGGCACTTCTCCGATGTTCATGATGTTGTTCGATTGCAGAGCGCGAAGTTTCGGATGCTTGCCGCTGTCGCAGAGGGTTTTGGTCGGCGGTTGGAAACGCGCCGTTCCTTGTTGCCTCGCTCTCGTCAATATTCCTAAACCAGCTTCCAGCCCATCGCGGCATTGATCTTGTTCACGATCTGGCGGCGGCGGATTGGAGAGACGGTTCCTCGCTTTTGTTTGAGCTTGGATTTTTCCACGAGCCAAAGCATGTCGCAGCGGCAGAGCGTCTCCCAGTCGAGGCCGTCGGCACCGTTGAGGCGGACTTCGTTTTCATTCGGTGGACGGCTGGCGCGCTGTGATGTGCATATGAGGACGTTCACCGCAGGAGCGCGCGCGACGCGATCCGGATGGGAGACAATGATCGCGGGATGCGGACCGGCGCGCTCGAAGTCGTAAGTGTAGATGTCCCAAGTCTTCATACCTCATCGGGCTCGAGCACACGAAGACCGCGCACGAGCTTCATTTCCTCGCGGTTGTGTGCGTCGGTGTAAAGGTGCTTGAGCGATCCGGGCGGAAAGACTTCGCCTTCCTTTTCCTGCAACTCACGCAGAGCGGCACGGACGACCTCGCTGGCATTGTTGTAGCGGCCGGAACCGATGAGTTGCTTAATGAAACCCTCGAAGTGGCTGGTGAGTGCGACATTCATAAGGACAACTATTAGCAATAGATGTCCAAAGTCAATATTATCGTGAGTAGGTTATGCATCTCAATATCCAAATTTGAAATCACCACAGTCTTCCAGTGCCATCTGTTTTCAAGGAGCGGCAATTGGCAATCGCCGTCATTTATACCGCGATAGCGGCACTTCTCGGATGCTTGTGAAGTTGTTCGCGTGAATCACTTGTCGCAAGATGAGCTTCGAATTCTTGCCGCTATCGCGGCAGGTTTTTGGTCGGCGATTGCCAATCGCCGTTCCTTGAATCGCCGCTCCTTGAATCGCCGCTCCTTGAGATATTTCGGAGTCTCTGTTGAACCCAAATTTTTTCGTGATTTTTCGTTTCTTTCGGCCAATCCTGACTGCTGCTTTAGATTGAATCACGATGGCATCGACTCTCGCAAAAATCATCATCCACACTGACGGCGGCTGCATCGGCAACCCAGGCGTGGGCGGCTGGGCGGCGGTTCTTGAATCGGACAAGCATCGCAAGGAGATCAGCGGCGGTGAACCAGCCACGACCAACAATCGCATGGAACTGCGCGCCGCCATCGAGGCGCTCGACATTTTGAAGAAGCCCTGTGCGGTGGAGATGCACACGGATTCCCAGTATGTCCGCAACGGCATCACCAAATGGCTGGCCGGATGGAAGAAGAACGGATGGAAAACAGCCAACAAACAACCGGTCAAGAACGAAGATCTCTGGCGCGCGCTGGATGTTGCCTCGTCACGGCATCAGGTGAAATGGCATTGGCTCAAGGGGCACGCCGGTCATGATGATAATGAACGCTGCGACGAGCTCTGCGCTGAAGCCATGGCAGTGATCAAGAAGCAATACACCCATCAGCAGCTCGCAGCCGCGCTCGCGGCGTTCAGATCATTGAGCTACACGCTATCGTTTGACCAGTAGAAGCGACGCCCTCGTCGCTTCTGGCCGGTGCCAGCGACGCCCGCGTCGCCCGGAATTCCTCCGACGCGAGGCGCGTCGAACACCGGCTCAAGCGGCGATGGCGCCGCTTCTACCTCCTCGCAGCTTTCTTGACTGCCTTCCCGGCAGTTTTCTTTGCGGGCTTTTTCACGGCTTTCTTTTGCACTTTGCCCTTGGGCTTGACGGGTATCGTCACCACCGCCGCGCCGGCATCCAGTTCGATGCCAAAGATGTCGCTAAGATCACCCAGCGCGGATGCTTCGTTATTGCCATTGGTTTGAGCCAGCACGGCATCACCGGCACCGGCGATAAGTTCGGTGTGATCCACCCCGCGCAGGAGGAAGAGCAGATCGGGGCACTCATCAAGGCGCGCGCTGACTCCGTATGCGGCGGCGGCGGAGTGCTTGCAGAGATCCGCGTAGTCGGGACATGAACAATCAAAGCGAATGTCCCTCGGCTCCGGGAACAGCCCGGTGTCGTGATGCGTGACAGCGGCCATCACGGGTGGGGGAAGTTTACCTTGGAGCAGTCCGATCAAAGACGTGATTTGACCGGAGCATTCTTCTTTCAACTCCTTCCACCGCGTCGGCTTCAGGGGCTGGATGTGGATGTTCACGGTGTAGAGTTCGGAACCGCAGACGAGGGCTTTGATCATCCCTTTCTCGACTTTCAAATCAATCACGGCGCCATGCTTCACATAGGAGCGGCCGCGCGGGAGGCGGTTCTCATAGTGCTGATAGCTTTCCAGATTTCGATTCCAGGCCTGACCCCAGAAGGTGCTCGCGATCTTTGAACCTTTGACGACAGCGGGCTCGAGCTTCTCGCCTTTCGCGGCCAGCTTCTTCGCTAGCTTCTCCGCTTTTATTTTCTTCTGCGCAACGGAGACGTATTCAGGATATTGATTATAGGAGTAGCGCCAGCTCATGATGTTCGATTAGTCGTCGGTTGAAATTTGATTCACATCCAGCGAGACAAAACTCAGCAGGTCCGCATCGCTCAGTTCAGTAAGCGGCAATTCCCCGCCGCTGGCAAGCACGCCTTCTGCGAGATCGCGTTTTTCCGTGATGACGCGGTCGATTCGTTCTTCCAGCGTGCCGCGACAAACGAACTTGTGAACCAGCACATTCTTTTTTTGGCCGATGCGGAAGGCGCGATCGGTGGCCTGAGTTTCCACAGCAGGATTCCACCAGCGATCAAAGTGAATTACATGCGATGCTGCCGTGAGCGTCAGTCCGGTGCCGCCGGCTTTCAGCGACAGAATAAAAAAGGGTGGGCCTGATTCGCGCTGAAACTCATCCACCAGCACGCGCCGCTGTTTCACTGCCGTCTGACCCGTCAATACTAATCCATCACGACCGAAGATGCCTTTCATATAATCACGCAGCGCCGGAATGATCTGAGTGAACTGCGTGAACACCAGCACGCGCTCTTGTCGTTCAGCGATGGGTTGGCAAAGCTCGCGTAATCGCGCGAACTTCCCGCTCTGCGCGGGATCGTAGTGCGTGTCACCGCTGTGTTGTGCGGGATGATTGCAGATTTGTTTGAAGGCCATGAGCGCGGCCAGAATAAGACCTTTCTTCTGCACGCCATCGGTCTCGGCCAGATCTTTCGCGAGCTGATCCACCACGCGCTGGTAGAGAATAGCCTGCGGTTTGGTCAGGAGACACCAGGCATTCATCTCCGTTTTGTCCGGAAGATCGGAGATGATGGTCTTGTCTGTTTTCAGTCGTCGCAAAATGTAGGGCCGGACCAACTTGCGCATCGGCCCGTATTGCAGGCCATCGTTACGCGAGAGCGACTTCACGAAACGTCCGAATGCAGCACCGGAGCCGAGCAATCCGGGATTGATGAAGTCGAACAGCGACCACAAATCTCCCAGTCGGTTCTCCACCGGTGTGCCGGTCAGAACGATGCGGTTTCCTGCCTGCACTTCTTTCACCGCGCGAGTTTGTGCGGCCCCGGGATTCTTGATGGCCTGCGCTTCATCGAGCACTGCCAGTCGCCAGCGCTGCTCTTTGAGCGCTTTGACTCGTAGCATCATGCCGTAGGTGGTGAGCACGAGATCGACGCCCTTGAGCGAACGTTCATCGCCTTTCATGAAACGCTGGAGTCGCTCGGGCTCAGCACCGGATGGATGCGCAATGAACAACTTCAGCGTCGGCGCGAATCGATCCGCCTCCGCTTTCCAGTTCGCCAGCAAGGACGCCGGCGCGACCAGCAGCGACGCGCCGCCATCCGGCGCACTGCGTTTCAAATGCAGCAGCAGGGCGAGAATCTGAATCGTTTTACCAAGGCCCATGTCATCAGCCAGACACGCGCCGAGGCCGAGCCGCACCATGAAGTGCAGCCAGTTCACACCATCGCGTTGGTAAGGTCGCAGCCTCGCCTTGAGATCGGGATGCGCGGCGATTTCATTCAGCCGCGCCGGATCACGCAAATCCCCGAGTATCTTCTCCAGCCACGGACCCGCTTCAATGCCCGTCCAGGCTCGCGCATCTTCGGTAAGCAGCTTCGCATCCGCGCCCTCGATGCTGGCGCCGGAGAGCAGCCGCATCGCCTGGAGAAAAGAAATACCGCCCGCGAATTGCATCGATTGCGCCTGCCGCCAGTGATTGAGCACGGCTTGCAACTTCTCCGCATCCGCTTCCACCCATTTGCCCTTCACCAGCACCAAGCCTTCCGCCGTTTTCAACGCGAGAAGTTCTTCCGGCGTGAGCTTTTCCCCGTTCAGCGTCAGCTCAATGTTGAAGCTGAGCAAATCGCCGGAGTCGAAAGCTTTCGGCGCACCAGCACCCACGGTCACGGAAACTTTCGGTCGTGGCGGCGCGGCTGGTTTCCACCAGTCGGGAATGCGCACGGCAAGTCCGCACTCCTCAAAGCGCGGAACTTCTTTCAAGAACTTCAAGGCCTGCCCCGGCGTCCAGCCTTGGGGCCGATAGATGCCGCCGCTCTCCACTTGATCTTTGATCCACACGCTCTTCTCCGCTGCGCGACTCAGGGGTTCCAGCAGATTCAGCAACACTGTGCGATTTTGCGCCCCGACGTATTCCTTGACCGCCTGTTGTAGCGGAAGATGTCGCGCTTTGCCCTCGGCGTTCAGTCCGCTCGTGTAGGTGGCGAGGAACGCGAAAGGATGTTCGGGATCTTTCTTGTTCTCGGCCAGATGCAGCGTAACCCGACCCACCAGGTGCCAGTGCGGCAGCTTCTCGCGCATCCAGGCATCCGCGCCCGAGGCATGCGCCGATGAAAGTGTGATCACATGTTTTCCAAAATCCGACCACTGTGCCCGCAACACGTCCGCGGTCAGATGCTCAGCGCCCCGCATTGGCGGAATTTGCTCGATAAATTTCGCCGCCTCTGCATCGGACAATTCTTCGGGTGCAACCCCGCCCCGATGGCAAAAGCGCGACAGCCAATCTCCCGCGATCTCGCGCCAATAGATCGCAGGCGGGGGCAGGTCGGCGCTGGTTTTAAATGAAGCCAGCCAGAACATGAGCGCAGCTCCGCCCTGTTGCAGACATTCTCGGGCGAGTGCTTCGTAGCCTTGAGAAAAACAGGATGATTCATCGCCCAACTCGTCTGCGACGATGTGACCTTCAGGTGAAAGAGAGAGGGACAGCGGCAAGGTCTCGCGAAGTAGAACACGCTTGGATGTCGGGCAAGTGCTTTGCATCGGGCTGTGATATACCCCCGCGAGCTTCCAGTCGCATTCCCCAAACCATTACTTGATCTGCAACGCACTCACTTTCATCTATTCCGCATCTTGATATAGCTTTGCTACCGAATGACTTGCTCTCCTCCACAAACCATAAGTCCATCTCCGCTTGAATTCGTTATCGCACGATGAGCTTCGGATTCTTGCCGCTGTCGCGGAGGGTTTTTGGTCGGCGATTGCCAATCGCCGCTCCTTGTTGTCTCGCACTGCGGCAATCTTGCTATACCAGCTTCCAGCCCATCGCCGCATTGATCTTGTTCACGATCTGACGACGACGAAACCGTGTTGAACTTACTGAACGCTCTGCCGAAATTAAAGAATATTTTGCCAAGAACACCCCAAAGACTGAAAATGTCCAGCATGAACCGCCCTCATGCAAAACCAGAAAGCTCTGGAGCGCCTGAAGCAAGTGCGCTCGAACGGGCAGCCGCGCACCTCCGCGCAAGCCTACGCCCAGGTGGATCGCCAGACCCCTGCGGAGCTTCAATTGCATTTGATCGTGGACAACTACGCCACCCACAAACATCCCCAAGTGAAGCGCTGGCTCAAACGCCATCGGCGCTTCCATCTGCATTTTACTCCCACCAGCTCCTCTTGGTTGAATTTGGTGGAACGCTGGTTCGGGGAAATCACCCGCAAAC
>VFKE01000043.1 GCA_009885695.1 Verrucomicrobiota bacterium
ACGCCGCAGTCGCACCTTGCCGGATGGACGCTCCGGCGGGCCGGTTTTCAACAACGCTACGGTGTGACCGTGATGGCCATTTACCACCACGGTAAGGCGCTGCGCGAACGTCTCGCAGAAGTGCCGCTGCGCATAGGCGATCTGCTGCTCGTGCGAGGTCCCGAGGAGCGCGTGCAAGCGCTGCGCAGCGACCCGGACCTGGCCGTCATCGGCGAGCACCGCCCACCCGTGCATCGCGAGCGGCGAGGGCTTTATACCGTCGCGTTCTTTGCCGCTGCGTTGATCGGCGGCGGCCTCGGCTGGTTGCCGCTTTCGATCGCCTTCCTGCTCGCCGCGCTCGCCACCGTGCTGCTCCGGTGCATCAGCATCGAGCGAGCTTACGAGTTCATCGACTGGCGGCTGCTCATCCTCATCGCCGGCATGACCGCCTTTGGCACCGCGATGGAGAAAACCGGCGCTGCCGCGTTGCTCGGCCACTGGGTCGTCGTCGGTCTCTCGCCGATGGGCGCCATGGCCGTCGTCACTGGTTTTATTGTGCTGACGATTCTTCTGACTCAACCCATGTCCAACGCCGCCGCCGCCCTGGTCGTGCTCCCGATCGCGATGAGCGCCGCCCGCGAACTGGGCTTGAACGAGCGCACCTTCGCCATCGCCATCATGCTCGCCGCCTCGGTCTCCTTCATCGCGCCCTTCGAGCCCTCGTGCATCCTCGTCTATGGCCCCGGCAAGTATCGCTTCCTCGACTACGTGAAAACCGGCCTCGGTCTGACGCTGATCCTCGCCGTCGTCGTCGTGCTGCTGATCCCGGTCTTCTGGCCGCTGCGCTGAGGGTGACCGGGTAGGATTACGGCTTTCGAAATGACGATTGGCCACCATCGTCTGCGAAGTCGGCGCGCATGGCTGGACGCGATTAACCGTCGAAGGAGAGCACGACAGCCTCGTTTTGTTTCCAATCCAGGGCGAACTCGGAGCCGCTGCCAAGTGCGCAACCCGCACGTTCGTCACGCGCGTTGCGAATTTCGCGGATGAAGCGCAGTGTGATGGGCAGCGTGACGGTCTTGAGGCCGGTGGAGTTGCCGCCGCCTATTTCGTCACCTTCATCCTGCTGGGCACCATGATCATGCTGAACCTTTTCATCGGGGTTATCATGAACAGCATGACCGAGATGCACGCGGAGTTGGATGCGCAGAAGCAAGATCCCTCCAGTGTCCCCACGGACGAGTTGCTCAAGATTGAGCGGCAGCTTGCAGCGCTCCGCAAATCCTTGGACAAAGCAACCTCATCATGAGTGCCAAACACTGGCTGCTCGCGCTCTGGGTGCTGATCGTTTTTGCGCTCCATCAGGTTGTTTGGAACTGGATGAGGGCCAGCCGAATTGGCTCAATGCAAGGATTGGTATTGGGATAGAAGGATATGACGTAACATTTTGCTCCGGCAGTTGCATCATGCTACTGCGGCCGATCACTTCGGCTCGATCGGGATCAGGACTTCATTACGGCGCAGCGGTCCGAGGGTCCAGGGAGGATTGTAGTAGGCGAAAAATGCATCGCCTCTCGGTGTGAGCTTGTTGACATCCATCCAGGACTGTAATTTATTTAATGATTCCTGCTCAAGCTTGTCCGAACGCCAACCGCTGAAGCGATAAGAAGCCACGGTGCGCGCGGAGATGTCCTTGACCTCCACTTTTTCCGATACTGGCTTTGGTGTACCCCTGTGTTCTTCCGGCACCACGCTCCTTCGATGTAGCGGAACAGCCGCATGAAAGAGTCGTCGTCCCCCTTCCGGCCTGTCGCCGCGACTTTAAGCTTCGGATAGTCGCGCAGTTCAAAGCTACCATCAGTTCGGGTTACTTTATAGGGAGCAGTTTAGTGGCTGCCGATGCCCGCGCAGGAAATGAGCGCCGCACAGACGAGAATGGATGGCAGGATGAACCTGAGAAGAGTCCTCATGCTAACTCATTACGTGCGGACCGACAGTCTGGCCATTGACAATTAGAGCATTTTTTAAAAGACGTAGCCGCATCTCGTAAGAATGCGGGAAGAAGCCACGGCAGCAAACGATGCATGCCTATTTCCCGCATTATCGCTTCGCGGCTGCGCAACACGAACGTGGTTGCGAAATTATTTAAGCCGCTCCAGCCTGGACGGGTGGACGCTGACGAGGTGATCGATCTGAGCACGCAAGTGAGTCGCGTCAGCGATGCTGAGGGATGG
This sequence comes from Verrucomicrobiota bacterium, assembly GCA_009885695.1. Classification (GTDB taxonomy): domain Bacteria; phylum Verrucomicrobiota; class Verrucomicrobiia; order Verrucomicrobiales; family Verrucomicrobiaceae; genus VFKE01. The sequence goes on from VFKE01000043.1 coordinate 2,214, forward strand.
TTTGCCCGTGGAGTTGACCAGTACCGCCGTGCTGCCATGAGGGCTCTCCACAAGTCGCACGCTCACCAGGGAATCATCGGTGCTGCAGATGGGTTCGTCGGCGGGTTAAAGGCTTGCGAGACCGAAAGCATCGAGCATGATATGTGTGGAGCATCTGGTCGGACCGGATTCGATGGTGGTGGGCATCAAGTGATGCTTTGAATCATCAACAGTTGGTGCCCAGATGATTCTCTGAAGAACGAAAACGCAAAGCCGGCGACTCATAAGTAGTTTTTGCAGTACAACAAGCTTCGAGAGAACGCATCCGCTGTGTGGTTTCTATTCAATTTCTGAATCCCGTCATTCCACCAGCGACGGCCGGTCTCAGGTTTGCCAGTCACTTCTGCAATCTTAGCAGCATACTCTGTTGCATCGTAGCAATCGCCGACCAGCGGTCCGTCGATGGCTGCGTGGCCCAGAACTTCTGGTATGCCCCCCACATCGGGCGCAATGACTGGCAGGCCGCATGCCAACGCTTCCAAGACCACGTTGGGCATTCCATCCTGATTGCTGGTATAGAGAAATGCGGCATAGGGTCTCTCACTTGCAATTTCGCAATATTTTTTATAGAGCCCATTCAATATGACATTGGGTGCCTTCTCCAGTTGATGCCTAAAGTCATCACTTACGGTGTGATCAAATTCTCCGTATACATCGAATGTCATGTGGGGCATCAAGCCGGCAATTTTCAAGAGCACGTCCGGCAGCTTGGTGGCGGTGATTCGTGACGCCCAGAGCACTCGCTTCGCTTCCGAGTTGCCCTGGTAGGTTTCTGAAATCGGATGATCCACTGGAAAATAGATGGTCTTCAACCGGCTTTGTGGCAGTCCGTTTCGAAACTGGAGCTTATGGCGGAATGACTCACTGTCGGTAAACACCCCCGACAGGTAGGGGGCGGCTGGCAGGAAAAAGTCGTCACTCGCATAAAAAAAAGGATTTCCGAGCATGTCAACTTCGTCAGCAAACAGCGAACAAAACATCTTTTTGCCCATGACCTGCAACTGGCGGCCGAAGCGCGCGATCACCCGCCAGCCCAGTTCCGAGTTGATGTTGTGAATGGTGACGGCCGATGACTGCATCAGAAATCTTGCGAGCACGAGCATGGCATCTTCGTCATCAACACCCAATCGTGCAGCCATGGCTCCCATTTCGATAATCTCCACACCGGCAGGAACCAAGTCGAGCCAGGTGGAGGCCTTGTGGCGAGTAAGGATTAGCAGGCACTTCCGGCCCATGGCACAACAGAAACGGAGGTGGTGGAGCGTTCCCAGATCAGCGCCGCCGTGTTGCAACCATGGTGCCAGGATGACGGTTTCTGGTCGGGCTTCAGTCTGGCTCATTAGCGCGGTATAGAGGCTGTCGGCATGGCTGACCTTGGGCAGCCATTGGATTGGCTCACGAACTTGCGGGTTCACGGCAGGGTCAATAGCTGAGAGCAATGCCATTTCTGAAATTAGCCAATCAGGCGCGGCTGGCGGAGGGGATTTCTTCATAGGCTGGATTCACGTTATGGGTTGTCGCCAGACCGTGTCAAAAGCTGCCAAGGGCGGCGTCAACGCGCCCAGCCATGTCATGTCCTTGCTCATGGACTGGTCTTTTCTGCGATAGAAAAGACACGTCTCTGCGGCGCTGACATGTGGGATTCCCGCCGCGAGCAACTGGATGTTCCAATGCCAGTCTTCAAAACCAAATCCGGTGTTGCGAACATCCATGCGCGCATATGGCACGCATTCGTAAACACTGCGGGCGGCAAACGAGCAGGACAGCCAGGGATTGCTCACTGACAATGACCAGGGTTCCGTCCATGGCCGGCTCATGTCGCGCACGCCTTGATACCAGACCGAAGCACGGTCGAATTCGACCAACCAGTCTGGATGAACGACCACTGGATGAGAAAAAGCACAGGCGCGCTCCCACGCGCGAAACAGCCAAGATTCGGAATAGAGATCATCACCATCGAAGGTGCCGATAAAATCACCCGAACTCGCCTGGATTCCGTGGTTGCGCGAGGTGCCAAGATCCGCGTTTTCAGTGTGAAGCACCACATCGCTCTTCCGTAACGTTGGATGCCTGGACACAACATCTGCGGTCCATTCGTCCGCGGCGTCCAGAACCGCGACCATCTGAACATTTAAACCGCGGGTTTCGGCATATTCTCGCACGAGATGGACGCTCATAAGGGTCCGGTGCGCCAAGAGTCCTTCATTGTGAAAAGTGATGACCGCACTGGCGGTTCTTTTGAGGGTCGAGGGCGAAACCCAGCGGGCTTGCAAGTGCTCTATCATGAAAGGCGGGAGCGCCGCATCAAATCCCGCATCCGGAAAAGGGAAAAGTTTTCCGTGGCCGGGCCGGGGGCCGAACGCGGCCGGATGGAGCATTCTTCCGGGAGCTGGCACGACTCTGGAACGCCAGCCGGGCATCTGCGCGATGATCGCAGCTTTTGCGAAGATCACGATATTCTGAGCGATGGATGGCGGCACATTGCGGTCGCAGTGAATCCCCGGCCTTAACCAGTCAACGGTTTGAAATCCCCGCTGCCTGAATCGTGCTGCCCATTCATCAGGCCACAACACTGTTTTCTCCGTTCCATCAAGAACTCCAAGGGATCTGGCCGAGAAAACCACGACGTCACAGCTATTTAGCGAATCAATCACCTTCTCTGCGGCGCTGGCGTCCAGATCATGCGCGGAATCCAGCCAGAAACACCAAGGGCTCCGGCTTGATTGACTTGGACCGTCCACCAAGGAACGCAGGCTCAGAGTGGAATCAAAGCCCCGGTCAGGCTTCGTCCCGGACTGCGATTCATGGCTGATTAGAACGGATTGGAACGAGCCAAATTCGCGCTGCAATAATCCGGAGACATAAGATGCCGCTGATAAATCGCCGACCGAATTCTTGGGAGGACAAATCATGTCAGACGATGCAATCAGTGGTGTTATTTCTACTGTCCATTGATCGGTGAAACTTCGTCCGGTGATCGCGTCGCCGCCAGTGGTACGGTAACGGCGTTTTCCACACGCTCGACTGGCTCCTTGAATGCAAGCTTGGAAGGGCGCCATTTGTGAAAGGCACGTGTGATCCAGCTGCGTGACTGCCATTGTCTAGCTGACTCCACCTGACGTTTCAATAATTTGCATTTCTCCTGCAATCTGGCGTTCTCTTTTTTCAAACCCGAGATTTGATTCTTTGCAGATAACGGCGGCTTCAGTAAATAGCCCCTGTCGCCGGCGAGCATCCACAGCGCACGGGTCTTGCGTTCTGCCTGGTCCCTCCATCCTCGGTATTGTTCGTTGAGCAGCTCGATGCGCCGTCTAAGTTCATCGTTATCCTCCTGCAGGCGACTGAAGTCGCTGGCCGCCTCGCTTCGCTGTCTAAAAAAATATGAACCCAGTGCAGCCAGCCAGTTCTTTCCGCGTGTTGCCGCCACCTGGCGCAGGGCATTGAGAGACCAAAGAGCAGAGTGCAATTCTTCCTCCGTCATTTCCTGGGCGCGAATCGTGTCTTGAAGCGACAGCAGCGGCATCGCAGCGCATGGACTGAGCGTCACCGAAGCCTCGACGCCATCCCAGTCGGCCCGCGGCGGCACTAGGTAAGTGAACGGCATTTCCTCGTGCGGGCCTGACGGGCTGAAGGAGTCGAACATGCCGACATCCACCCGGTATCCGAGGTCAAAACGCTCCATGAGAGAGCGAACCGACGTCGCCTCATCGCGTCCCGCGCGATTCGGAAAAATCGTCTGCACGACATTAACTGGATTGCAAAAAACCACCGAATGTTCAAAGCAGAGCAAGTGCGGATGGCTATCACCGAAGTGTGGTTTGCCAGCGTTGAGCAACTCCTCTAGCTGGTTGGGATTACTGACGCCAGGCAATCGCGCTATCACGGGGCCGATGTCCGACATGCGATAAACTGAGCTCGAAACTTCCAGCGGGTAGCCGAAGTCATGGATCGCTGTCGTCCATTTATATTTCAGGATTCCGCGCGAGATTTCATCGGATGGCGGCAGATCCTGTCTTGCATCGCCTAGTGGATAGCATCGGGAGATGTTCCGGCCGAGCCGCAGGGAAAATCCAACGGCTGACGGACTGGCTTGAAGCGCGGCGGTCACTTCTTCAAGTCTGAATGGGCGGATGAAAATATTGTCATCAACCAGGAACAACACCTGCTCAAAGCCCTTGATTGCCGTGTTGAGGTCGCGACAAAAATCAGACTCTGCAATGAATTCCACATCCGGATGCTGGGTTTGCAACGCTCTATATTGCGCGGCGTACCGCTCGTTTGAGCACTTAAAAACAACCCGCTTGCGGCACAGGCTGTGGTCCGCGCAATGCCGTGCCAGCGAACGAAGGCACGCGTCCAGTTGCAGTGCCCGGTTCATGCTGAAAACCAATGCGACAGTCTCCTTCATGCTTGCATGCGGTCCCCTTGTGATCCTGCTTCCCGCTTCTCAATCTTGCCAGGCGCAGCCTTGGCAGGACGCCACTTGTGAAACGCGCGCTTGAACCAGCTGCGCGACTGCCATCGCGTGGCCGATTCCACCTGCTGCTCCAGCAAACGGCATTTCTTGAGCAATTTAGCGTTTTCTTTCATCAATCGTGAGCATTGCTTCTTTGGATCTGGAAGCTTCTGCAAGGGATGCATCTGACATAAGACGCGCTGCTGTTCAACCGGAACATCCTGCCGTCTTGCCACGCCTGCCTTCGCAGCACTCTGTCGTTGCCAGTGCAAACGAAGGTAAAGTTCCTCCCATTGATCTGTCACGGCTTCCCATGTCAGCCTCTTCTTCCATTCCTGCTGCCCCTCATGGCTGAGGCGTTTTCTCAGGCTGTCATCGTTTAGCAGGCGGAGCGTCTCTGCTGCCATTTTCTCCGGGGCGCACACGATACCGCCCTGCCATTCGCGAACATTGCCGCAATCGGTGGAAACAAAGGGCAGACCCGCCGCCTTGGCCTCGATGATCACCAGCGGAGAGGCTTCGATGCGCGAGGCAAATAGAAACAGGTCCGCTGAGCGGAAGGCAGCGACGGTGTCCTCGCGCGGGATATTGATGAGAAAGCGAATATCGAGTCCCGTCGCCTGCTGCCGGAGCGCGGCGCATTGTCCTCCTTCCTTCCCGATGAAAATCATTGTGAAGTCAGGATGGTTCATCTGGCGAACGCACTCGATCACCTGATCCTGACCCTTGTCCGCGTAATAATTGGCAACGCACAAGCCGATGAAGCGCGTGGTGATGTTGTATTTTTCGCGAAAGCTGACCGCGACAGGCCGGGTGAATTCTTCCTCGTCCGTACCGTTGGGGATGATCACGCCGTTATGCAGATTCAGCGCCCGGCCATACTCGAAGTCCTGGTAGATGCCGGAGTGATAGACGGCCGCGTCATATAACGGCAGCACTTCCGGCAGCCGGTGTTCAAAATAATCACGGAACGACGGCCAGCGGAGAGTCTGATGGTCTGTGAGGGCGGAATAACCGCACGGTGCGATGATGTTCACGCGGTGACCCCGGGTCTCCGCCACCACGTCAAAGGCCAGATCCGTGGCCCATTGCTGCGCGGCGTAGTTCATCATCACGTCGGCGTCGTGCTCCCGCAGGAACTGCCGGTAACGTGCGGCCTCGCCGGTGATGCCCTCCGCCGGTTTGCCCTGCACAGCGAAACCGTGAACCGCGACACCGTTCAGCTCTCGAAAATTCCGGTCATCGAGATGCGATGTGGCTACCGTGACGCGATGACCGCGCCGGGCCAGACGCTCGGAGATTTGCTGCACCACGAATTCCGCCCCTCCCGTGTGCGGCGGATAAAACTCGACGGTGTGCAGGATGCAAAGCAGCTCTTTGACAGTCTTGGAATTGGGTGCCGATTGAATCGCAGGCTGGGGCGGGGAAACGGGAACGCGGCCTTCGCGATAGTTGGTACGAATGACATCGGCCAGTTCCTGCATATACGACGAATGAATGCTGCCGACGCTCGAGGGATGCAGACGGATGCGATGAAGCACTTCGGGGAGGTTCGCGAGATCAAATCCGGCCAGCAGCGCGCGGGTAAAAAAATCATAGTCATCGGCACAGCGAAACTCTTCGCGATAGCCGCCGATTTTTTCAAACACCCCGCGTCGGATCAGCGCAGCACTGTTGATCATGGAATTTGCCTGGCCAAACGTGGCGCGGATGCGCGCCGGCTCGTGCTCGATCGGTGGACTGCCCAGCGGCTGACCAGCGTCGTCGAAGTATTCCGCGAAACATCCGGCAATGGCGATCTCCGGATGCGACTCCAGGAATGCGACCAGCTTGAGAAGTTTGTCCGGCAGCGAAATATCGTCGCTGTCGTGGTTCATCAGATACTTCGCGCCTGGTGCCGCGTGAGCGACGGCTTCATTGCGCGCGATGACTTCACCTTGGTGATGGAGTGCGAGCACCTTCACTCGGGCATCCCTTGCGGCATAGCCGTGCGCCAGTTTCAGCGTGCCGTCCGTGGAGCCGTCGTCCGCAATGATGATCTCGAAATTTATGTAGCTCTGCGCCAGAAGCGAATCCATCGTCGCAGGCAGGTATTTTTCCCTGTTGTATGCCGGCATGAAGATGGACACCAATGGCGGCTCCGAGGCATGCGCCATGGAATGCTGTGCAAGCCTGTCATATTTTTTCATCCATTCCTGCAGCATGCTCTGTTCACTCCTGGATTCGTCGATCAGGCTGTCTCGCAAAACGGCTTCGGCAGACCGGCGTAATTCCAAAGAGCTAAGGTCGCGACATTTGCTGGCGCACACGACGATATTGCGGGTCATCTGCCATTGGCCGGATTCAAACTCCAGAGCGCCAAAACCGATTTCAGTCAGCACGCGCCGGTATTTTTCCTCATACCAGCCATCCCAGTGAACCGCCCAACTGGCTTCGTTCGACCCGAAAACATGACGCAGGACTGCCTGTTTCTGCTTGTAGGAATAGTCGTCGAAATGCAAGAGCGCCGCACTGGCATTCATGTCCGGTGTTTCGATGACAAGCCGCCCGCCCAGTTTCAACCAGTGATGCCAGCGGCAAAGGAGGACCAAGGCGGTGACACGGTCAAAGTGCTCAAAAACATGATGAAGTCTGATTTCATCCACACTCTGCGGAGGAAAGGAAAGCCGGGTGATATCGGCAAAAATGTCCGCGGCCCCCTGCGCCTGCACAGAATGTTCGGAAGGGGGATGGTCGATGTTCACATACCCGTCGAGATGCTGCTCGCCACAGCCAAGATGAAGCTTGAGAGGCCTGCCCTCCTCCCACAAGGAGGCCCTGCGCAGTTGGCTGATGAACGACAATTCAGTGATTGACTCCGTGACCTCAGCACGGGCGTAAACGTCGCCCCACAGATTGGTGTCGCTCCAGCTTTGCACCCGGGAAAACAATTCACCGGCGGAAACCCATTGATCACACATGTAGGTATCCGCCGTTCCCAGTTTGGCGTTGAACTCAAGGAACCCAAGCTTTGTCAGATGCCGCGTGCACTCAAGCATCTGTTCGATCAGCTCGATGGTGAACTCGAAAGACAGCAGCGGCACGCGCGAAGACAGCCCGCGCAAGACCTCCAGTTCGAAGCCCTCGACATCAATCTTCACATAGCGGGGATGTCCATGCCGGGCTATTGCCTCATCCAGCGTGATGACCGGCACACGCAAGCGACGGTCCCATTGATAGCTGGCGAATCGTCCGTGCTGCCAGTCAGCAGAAAAGGTGGAAATAGTGTTGGCTGCGGAGCAGATGGAAAGTTCCATCTCGCCAGCCTGGGCGGCCAAGCCCGCGCTGACCACAGTGACCCGGGGCTCCCCGGTAAAACGCTCTCGCAGGCGGGCAACACAGTCCGGCTGGGGCTCGAAACAGATGACGCGCGCACCACGCGCAATAAATGCGGCAGCCTGGTCTCCAATGTTGGCTCCCACATCAAAGACGAGATCGCCGGGGACAATCAGATCGTTCTGCGAAACAGCGTCTAGAGACATGTGTGCCATGCCCCAGTGAAAGTCACCACTTTCATGAGGTCAATGACGATGTTCTACAGCGGGGTTTTGAGAGATCGTCCAGGCATTCTTGGTTGCAGCTGGTGGAGTTCCGTATTGCATATTCACTTCCTTCAATCCGGTGAGATGAGTGCTTCGAGCGGTGGCTATGTTGGCAGTGTCGGCAGTAAGTCTTTTGACCAAGAGCCTAGTAATCTAGTTCTGATTTATTGAACAGCGTGAGGACAACTCCTGTTTTCGATTGCAACATCGCGTTGAGTTCGATCAGCTTAGCAGCCTGTTGAAAAAGTAACTCGGTCATCCTGGCTGAGTGTGCGAACCCCGTGTTACCTCGTTTTTCAACAGGCTGTTAGGGGGTGTCTCGCGGATGGGAACTTCATGGAACTCGATGTGATGGGACCGGAGCCACTTGAGGACGTTTCGGAACGTCGAGCATCCTTGGCAGACGCAGGCTTTCAGCATTATTAATCCGGCATGTGGATAGCGCACACCGCTCACTGGTTAAAGTCAATGCAAACGCATGTCCTATCATGGTGCCGGATTAATAGATCGGCTGGCGGAAATGACTGCATCATGAACTGGCACGAGGCCGTTTTTCGGCGGATGTTGCGCTGATGTCCGCTGATCCATTCGAAGCATTGCTGGCCCGGCGCGAACCACTGCTGGCGCTGGCGCCGATGCAGGATGTCACCACGCTGGTGTTCTGGCGTTTGATGGCGCGCTATGGCGGGGCGGACGTTTATTACACCGAGTACTTCCGCGTTCATGCGGACTCCAAACTGGACAAGCCGATCCTGACATCCATCACGCAGAATCCAACAGGTTGCCCGGTGGTGGCGCAGATGATCGGCAATGATATTCCAGCACTGGTGCGCAGTGCCAAGGAGCTGCAGCAGCATCCGGTCGCGGCCATCGATCTGAATCTGGGGTGTCCGGCGCCGATCGTTTATCGCAAATGCGCCGGCGGGGGATTGCTGCGCGATCTGCCGCAGGTGGATGCGATTCTCGGCGCATTGCGGGAGGCGATACCGGGGAAGTTTACTGTGAAGACCCGTATCGGCTTTGACGATGAGCGCACGTTTGACGAGTTGTTGCCAATTTTGCAGCGGCATTCGCTGGACCTGCTGACGGTGCATGGCCGGACGGTGAAGCAGATGTATCGCGATGGCGTGCGTTATGATCTCATCGCCCGGGCCGCTGCGGATATGAAGTGTCCGGTGCTGGCGAATGGAAATGTGTCCTCCGCAGCCGTGGCCGCTGACATTCTTCGCGACACGGGCGCGCGCGGTCTGATGATCGGTCGGGGTGCCATTCGCAATCCCTGGATATTTGATCAATTCCGCGCGATCCAGCGGGGTGAGACACCATTCATTCCCTGCGGGCGGGATGTGCTGGAATACATCAACGTGCTGCATGAGTCCGTGACGGAGCCAGGAAGTCCGGAAAGTTCGCGCATCAACCGTCTCAAGAAATATCTCAATTTCATCGGGGATGGCGTTGAACCGTCCGGCGCGTTCCTGCACGCGATTCGTCGCGCGAGCACGGAGGACGGATTCTTTAATATCTGCCGGGAACATCTGGATCACGGTGAGGCGATGCCAATGGAGCCGTTTGCGAAACCAGGCATTGCCGTCGCCTGACGCATGTTGACCCGGACATTCCATGCCCAAGCGATGTCTGTGCATGGTGTGGAGGCGCTTGAAGGTTCATTGATTGTTTGCCGTGACAAACCGGCGGCTTTCCGCGAGTATTTTGCCATGATATTCCGACTTATCCTCCCGGCCATCATCATGGTCATGACTTGTTCTCGTGCGCTCGCCTGGGGGCAGCTGGGACATCGCACGATTGCAACCCTGGCCCTGGAACATTTACAAAAGAACAATCCTGCAGCGGCGGCGAAGGTGAAGGAAATTCTTGCTGGCGAGTCCATCGAAGATGCGTCGATCTGGCCGGATGATGTGCGGCCGAACCGGATTAAATCGCGCTCCGGAAGATTTGCCGAGACAGAGGAGGGGAAGATTTTCAATGCAGCGCATCCGGACAATCCGATGTGGCATTTTGTGGATCTACCACTGGGATCCAAGGCTTACGGCGACAAGCGTTTCTCCAAGGAGAATGACATTGTGGAGACCATGGTGAAGTGCATCGACGTGCTGGAGGGTAGGTCCGACTTCATGAGCAAGCGGGATGCGCTCCGGTTTCTGCTGCATCTGGCGGGTGACGTGCATCAGCCTCTGCATGCCGCCTGCGGGTTTTTTACATTTGACGCTGAGGGCCGGGCCACGATTATCACCGATCCGGATGAGGCGGCAGCGGATATGGATGGCAATGACAGCGGGGGCAACAAGCTGCTGTTAGGCAGCGAAAGCGGTGCCACGGACGCGTCGCCGGAGGAGGCGGACAAACGCCTGCCGCTTCATCGCTACTGGGATGAGCATCTGGTGGTCATGAATGCGGAGACCGAGGCGGAGCTGGTCGCGAAGTTGCGCGACCGGGTCACAAGCTTTCAAGCCGTGAACAGCGGCAATGTGCGCACCTGGCCGGCGCAGTGGGCGACGGACTCGATCGGGGTCTCGTGCAAGTTGTATGGGGAATTAAAGTACGGGAAACGCTTCCCGCGCACGGGCAAATACTGGACCATTTATCTGAATTTTCAGAAAGGCACCAAAGAGAAGTTTACAGGGATGGCCGGCGAGCAACTGGTGAAGGCAACCCGTAACCTGGCGGAGACGCTGGGTGCGATCCAGTGGAAGTAAGGCCAGGATTAGTAGCTTGTTGAAAAATATGAGTAACACGGGGTTCGCTTCGCGGCTGCGCACCAGCCGGTGTGTGTTTCAGGCATCTTGCCTGAAACGATGGAAAACGACAGGCTGGAAGCCCGTCGCACACTCAGCCAAGATGGCCGAGTTACATTTTCAACGGGCTGAAAAGCGTGAGGATCATGGGTTTGTCTTGAGTTCTGAAAGCGCTTGGATTCAGGCCATTGAGGTGGAGCCGGGCTAGTCGATAAGTCGGGCCATAATGGCGGATGTGAATAAGTTCGGCTTTGAACGGATTATTTTCGGTGCCTGCGCTTGTTGCTTGGCGCATTCGCGTCAAAACGTGCCATTGGCAGTTGGTGAGATGATGCGGTGGAGTATCCTCCCTGCGGAATGACTATCATACCTGAATAGTTAGTGTGTCTGAATCGCTGCAATTGATTTTACACGACATTCGTGAAATATGAACCCCACTGAATCCAAATAACGAAAATTTTAATTTAATCATGCATAATAATTTAATAATAAGCTAGATACATTATTTTTTTGTTGTTATTTCATAATTAGTCTGAAGCATATTTTCGAGGTTCGAAAGATCAGTTCCAGAACAGACACTGACGCGATAAGTGACGATAACGTTCCACAACACGCAGAAGCGCGTTCCACATTCATGGTCGCAATTGAGTTGCGTTCAAATCCACTGGATTGCTAATTTTGAGCCAGCGATGGTGCTGGTTCCAGAGTTGAGTGCCTGGGAACAAAGGTGTGTGAATAACTTGTGAAGAAGGCTGGAAAACCCTGCTTATACGCGGCAAATCCTGATATTTTACTGAGAAGTTCTGGCTGTGCAGGGCGTTGGGTTGCTTGACTCCAGCGGCTAGGAATCGACACGATCTCCCTCGCGCTCGGTGAAGCGCATGAGTTCTCCCGCGAAATGGAGCGGAACATCGTCGGTCGGGCCGTTTCGATTCTTGGCAATGTGGAGCATGGATTCGCCGCGGTTCCGCGAGTCGTCATCCTCGTCGTCGCCCCGCTTCTTGTCTTCGCCTTCCTGCTTGGAACCGGCGTAATTCTCCCGGGTCAGCAGGCCAACGATGTCCGCATCCTGCTCAATGGAGCCGGATTCGCGCAGGTCGCTGAGCATGGGGCGGCCGCCCTTGCGCTGTTCGACCTGGCGGTTGAGCTGGGCCAGGACGATGACCGGGAGGTCAAGTTCCTTGGCCAGGCCCTTGAGGCCGGCGGAGATTTCGGCGATTTCGATCTGCCGGTTGTCCTTGGCGCGCTTGCTGCCGGAGGTGAGAAGCTGGATGTAGTCGATGGCGATTAGCTCGATGTTGTTCTGCTTTTTCATGCGGCGCGCCTTGGCCCGGAGTTCGAGGATGTCCAGGCCCGGGGTGTCATCGATGAAGATGTGCGAGTTTTGCAATTCTTTGCAGGCGTCCATGACGGCCTTTTGCTCCTCGCGGTTGAGCATGCCGCCGGTGATGCGGGTCATGCTGACAGCGGCGCGGGCGGCGATGAGGCGGCGCACCAGCATGGAGGCGCTCATTTCCAGGCTGAAGACCGCCACGGATTTTTTCTGAACCACCGCCACGTGCTCGACGATGTTCATGGCCAGCGAGGTCTTGCCCATGGAGGGGCGGGCGGCGATGACAAACATTTCACTTTTCTGCAAGCCGTTGGTCATCTTGTCCAGCAGGCCGTAGCCGGTGGAGAGGCCGCGCAACATGCCGGGATTCTGCAGCATTTCCTGGATGGTATCGATGGCCTCGCTCACATGTTCCTTGAGCGGTTTCACATGGTCGCGTGCCAGTGAATCTTCGCGCACGGCCAGCACTTTCTGCTCCACGCGATCCAGTAATCCGGGAACGTCCTCCTGATATTCGTAAGCATTCTGGATGCCCTCGGTGCAGGCGGTGATCACGCGACGCAGCATGAATTTATCGCGCAGGATGCCTTTGTAATAGGGGTAGTGCGCCGGCGTCGGCACGAAGCTCAGCAGCTCCGCGATGAACGAGGGGCCGCCGATTTTATCCATCAGTCCCTTGTCGATCAGATGCTGCGAGAGCGTGACGAGATCGAGCGCCTTGTGGTCGGGCCGATTGTTGAAGGCGAGCAGTTCCTCGTAGATCTGCCGGTTCACGGGATGGTAAAATGCATCCATCGGCAGCGTGACCTGCGCATCATTCAGCAGGTCCACCGGGTTCTGCAGGAAGCAGGAGAGGACTCCCTTTTCCGCGTCGTCGCTGTAGGGTAGCGCGCGATTGATGTCCGAGAGCGGATCGCGTGACACGGCTCGCAAGGGTGCGTTTTTTTGCAGGGGCGGACCGCCAGCTGCAGAATCTGAAGGCGTATTGTTCTCGGCGGGATCGGGCATAAAGTGAGACTGATGTTATGCGATGGGCCGCGTGTTGCGCAAGACCGATTGCTTGTGAATTGTTGTGAACAAGCGCATGGCAGAATTTCTTGGAGAACAGCCTTGATTATTTCGTGTGGAGCGCAGGTGCTGTCAGATCAAGCAATTGCGGATGATCGCGATCCGCATCCAAGAAAAAAGCGACGGTCGATGACCGTCGCTTCCTGATTGATAATCTCCTGAGCTTGCTCTGGCGCTTATTCGCTTACTCAGCGGCTTCTTCGTCCTTTTCCTCTTTGGCGCCTTCGGAAAGGACCGTGAGGTTGAGGGTGCATTCCACTTGTTCGTGGAGCTTGACGGGAATTTCGAATTTGCCGGTGGTCTTGATCGGCTTGTCGAGTACTATTTGATGCTTGTCCAGTGTGGCTTGGGCGGAGCTTTCGGCCACGGCTTTCAAAATGTCGAGCGCCGTGATGGAACCGAAGGCCTTGCCGCCCTGGCCGGTGGCTAGGGTGAGCTTCAGCTTCAGGCGGCGCAGTTTCACGGCCAATTTTTCGTAGCTTTCCAGTTCGGCAGCTTCGCGAATGAGGCGGGCTTTTTTCAAAGCTTCGAGGTTGGCCATGTTGCTCTTGGTGGCTGCGAAGGCCTTGCCCTGGGGCAGCAGGAAATTTCGCGCAAATCCGGCGCGGACTTTTACCAGGTCGCCTTCAGCGCCGAGTTTGTTGACTTTTTCCTTGAGAATTACTTGCGTCGTGGCCATAAAAACGGGGGATGAGATTGGGGGGTGTGGAGAATACATGCGCTGCCGGATGTGTCAACCATTGCATGGTTCTTGGTTCTTCGTTTTCTTGTTCTTGGTTTTCAGTTATGGCGGCTGAACAAGTGTCAGATGCTTTGGATTACGGCGGGCCACGGTGAACCGAGCAAGAAAAACCAAGAACCAAAGAAGCAAGAACCCCTACGGCTGGCTGCCCAGCCAGAGCAGTCCCATGACCGAGAGCCCATCGCGGATCGTGCCGTCGCGCGCCATCTCGATAGCCTCTTCCAGCGACACGCGTTTGACTGCGATTTTTTCGTTGGCATCTGGCTGCGCGGCGGCAAACTTCAAGCCACGCGCCACATAGATGCAGGCCACTTCGTTGGTGGTGGAGTTGGAAAGCTGCACGTCCTCGAGGATCAGCTCGTAATTGGCCGCGATGATGCCGGTTTCCTCCAGCAGTTCCCGCTTGGCGCAGTCGAGCAGTTCCTCGTCTTCCGGGCAGCCGCCCTCGGGAATCTCCCACTCGTAACTGTGATGGGTGTAGCGATACTGTCCGACCAGCCAGGTGTGCCCGGCCTCGTCCAAGGGGATGACGCCCACCGCGCGATTCTTGAACTCGACCACGCCATAAATGCCGGGGCCTCCGCTGGGGTTGATGACTTGATCCTCACGCACGCGGATCCAAGGGTTGTCGTAGGTGACTCGAGTGTTGACGGTGGTCCAGGGATTGTCCATGGGAAGTTGAGCGCTTAAAGTTTGGATGCGCGATTCGCGCGTTATTGTTTGTCCAGATTACTGAAACAGCCGGGCAATCGCCAGCGAAAAGCGCGTCAATTTGAGCATCGCGCGCCGCTGTCCTGGCGTTAAGCCAGTTCAGCCCGAGGGCCGGCCATTCGGAAGCTCTCATGAGCCATCCGTAAATGCACAGTTATTGCCAAGCGATGCGGAGCAGATTGAAGGGGCGGTTGCGATGATGGTTGCAGGTTAATGGCGTCCCTGTCGGCGACATTCAATGCTAAACGCAAACTCAGGATCATGAAAATGCTCGCGACATGCATGGTAGGGTTTCACCCTATGGCATGGGAAACGAGTGGATTATATGGTCTTGAATGCTCCTATAAACAAACAGCAAACTAACCAAAACCATGAAAACAAACTATAAGCTGATCCTGCTCTCCGCAGTCACGATTATGGGTCTCATCTCGATCGGCCAGGCTGGGCCCAACCTCGTCCTGCCCAAGGGGTACGATCATGTCATCAAGTCTCAAGGCGAAGCCAAAAAACTTCCCGCCAAAGCGAATATTGCCCTTTCGTGCAAGGACTGCAAGACCGTTATCGCCAAGTGTTGCGTGGATGACAAGCCAAAGGGTTTCCTCTCCTGGTTTAAGGCTGAAGAAACCCATGGCTGCTCCGGCTGCGGTGGCACGGTCAAATACGTTGGCTCGGTGAAAAACCCGACTGCCGTTCATGCACATGAGTGCAGCAAGTGCGGCAAAGGCTCCGCTTCCACCTGCTCCGATCATGTTCCCGGCAAATAACCGGGTAACGATCCGCTTGGCGCCGTCCTCCGGAACTCAACTTCCGGGGGCAGGGGAGGGTTGTGTCTGAAACCGCCCTGGCACTCCACGTGCGGAAGTCAGTTCGTCAAGACAGGCCGCACCGCCTCCCGCTCCGGATTTCGCACGTCCCCTTAGCTGTTCTCGTTGAAGCTGCGCAGCCGGCGCGCCAGTCCCTTCATCACCTCCACGGCGAAGAAGGGGATTTCGTGGATCATGAATTCAAAACGTTTCGCCGTGATGGGGGTGAGAACGCAGTCCGTTTTCGCAATGGCCGTGGCGCTGCGCTGGCTGCCGTCGATCACAGCCATTTCACCGAAGAATCCATCGGGTCCCACGACTTCAACAGTTTTGCCGTGGACGCGCAGTTCGATCTCGCCCTGCTTTACGATATACATTGCATCGCCCGGCTGGCCTTCCTGAAAGATGATGCTGCCGGCTGTGAAGGTTTGAGGCTGCGTCTGGGATTCGAAGATGTTGGGGATTTTCATGCGGCTTTGATTAGCATGAAACGTGCGAGCGTCACGTTAAATGTCGTCCCAGCATGAACTCAATGTGCCGCTCCACGATGTCGCCCATGCTGGCGCTGTCGGCGAATACAGTGGTCTCGTGCAGTGCGCCGAGTTCATCCTTGAGCTGCACGACTTTCTCCGGCGGTTCGGCGGGATTGTGTTTCATGCAGCGGAACAGCGCGCGCAATCGTGCCTTCTCTGCGAGAAAGCGCCGTGCGAACAGGGTGCGTTCCTCATCCTGGTATTGCTGCACGGTCTCTTCATTGAGCAGTTTGGTGACAAGATTGACCACGGGCAGGTTTTCCTTGTAAAACTGCGGGCGGTAAATGTTCGCGCGGCCTTCCCACGACTGCTGATCGAAGTCGATGGCCCGGACGCGATACTGCACCTCTTCAAAATCAGGGGTCATATCAACGACGTAGTTGTAGCTCCGCATGTCGCCCAGCAGGCGGATGAAGCAGCGCTCGCTGAATTTCACGAACTCCTTGGCGATGCGGACGCGGTTCACGTCGCTGCGCTCGAAGTAGTCGGTGATGAAGACATCGCCCGGCACGCCGGCGATGTGCTCCTCGATCAGTGTTTCCTGATGCACGAGGTAGTTGATGCGGTTGGGGGAGAGCAGGTGCTCCAGCTCCAGGCCGTAGAGGCGCGAGGCGTCGGCGACCTTGATGTAGAAGTGGTCGTAGTTGTCGTTGTATTGGTTCACGATCCGGATGCGGAAGGGCTTGCTGTTGCCGAA
>VFKE01000165.1 GCA_009885695.1 Verrucomicrobiota bacterium
CTGAGCCGGCACCAGCGCCTGCACCTGAGCCGGCACCAGCGCCTGCACCTGAGCCGGCACCAGCGCCTGCTCCGCCCGTTCCCGGCACCAACTAATTTTTGATCCCAAGTTTTTATGGAGACCAATCCAACCGCCCCTTCCAGTGACGACAGCCTGCGCCGCGCGGCCATTGACCGCTCGGTAAAATGGCCCGTGCTGTTCCTTTTCGCCAACGCCGCGATGTGGTTGCTGGCCGCGACGCTCTTGGGCTTGCTTTCGTCAGTCAAGCTTTACGCACCGGAGTTTCTCGACGGGAAGTGGACGTGGTGGCTCAACTACGGCCGTCTTCAGCCCGCGCACATGAACGCGCTGATTTACGGCTGGGCAATGCAGGCTGGACTGGGCGCGGCCATCTGGCTCGTGGCGCGTCGCACCGGCACAGTTTTGCAGCGCGGTGCGGGCACACTGGTGACTGCGGGAATCTTTTGGAACATCGGTGTCACCCTCGGTGTAGTGGGAATTTTCAGCGGCGCGGGCACTTCGCTGCAATGGCTGGAATTTCCCGTCTGGGTCTGGCCGCTGCTGCTGACCGCGTTCCTCATGATCGCCTGGCGTCTGGTGGGCATGTTCCTCGCCGCGCCGCGCAGTGAAGGTTTCCAGATCAGCACCTGGTATGTCATCGGCGCGTGTTTCTGGTTCCCGTGGATTTATCTGACGGCGAATCTGTTTCTCAACACATGGTCGCTCGACGCTCCGCTGGGTGCGATCGGTGCCGGGATCAATGGCTGGTATGTCAACACACTGATTTTGCTCGTCTTCGCCCCGCTCGGACTGGGCGCCACTTATTATTTCATCCCGAAGATCACCGGACAACCCATCGCCAGCACTCAGCTTGCGGTTCTCGGCTTCTGGGGTCTGGCCATTTTTGGCGGCTGGACCGGCTTTCAGAAATACATGGGCGGTCCCTTGCCCGCGTGGATGCCCGCCGTGGGCGGTGCGGCCGCGTTGCTGCTGGTCATTCCCGCGGCGATCGTGGCCCTGAATCATCACCTGACCACGGCCGGACAGCACGGCATGATCCAGACCAGTCCCACACTGCGTTTCACGTTTGTGGGTTCGTTCAGCTTTGTCATCATGTGCGTCGTGGCCGCGTTGCTGGGCACATTCTGGTTTGGCGCCACTCTCCAGTTTACGTATGCGGAATACGGCTTTCATCTGCTGGCCATCTACGGATTCTTCAGCATGTCGATGTTCGGTGCGATCTACTACATTGTGCCGCGTCTTGCCGGCTGTGAATGGCTCAGTGCCCGCGTCATCCGCCAGCACTTCTGGTATTCGGTCTATGGCATCTCCACGCTGGTCGTCTGCATGCTTGTCGGTGGACTGGCGCAGGGGGAGAGCGTGAATTCGCCGGAGAACTGGAACCTTCCGTTCATCGGTTCCATCGTGAATTCCCGGGGCTACTTGATCGGCCGCACCCTGGCCTGGATTTTCATTTTGTGGTCCAACTTGTGGTTCTTCTTCCACCTGATGCTGATGGTCTTCGGCCTGGGCCGCCGCAGCGTGCAGCCCACGCTGCTGGAGGTGCATCACGAGGAAGCTCCCGCCGCCGCCTGAATTTTTTTCTGACACCCGCATGACGAACCCCTGCAAATTCCTGACCTGCCTGGCACTGAGCTTTTTTGCTCCGTGGCTGCTGCTCGTTGTCCGGCCCGCGCTCCAGTCGCAGAAGCTCGCTCCCCAGGCTTATGTGAAAGACCGCGATGGCCTCGAAGGTGTTTATCCCGGCAAGGGCATCTATCGCCAGGGCCAGCTAGTCTATGCACGTGAAGGCTGCACGCAGTGTCACACGCAGATGATCCGCCCTTCGTTCGCCGGTGTGAACGATGGCTGGAAAAAAGGCTGGGGCAGCGACCAGAGCGCCATTCCGCGCGATGTCGTTCGCGCCAGCACGCCTTTTGATTATATCGGCGAGCCCGTGGCCCCGCTGGGCATCCAGCGCAACGGACCCGATCTCGCCAACGTGGGCTATCGTTTCACGGACCCGGATGGCAAGGCGGACCGTAATGGCTTGCATGTGCAGCTCTACGCGCCTCGCGCCGGAAAGAAGTGGAGCATCATGCCGGCCTACAGGAATCTCTACACCGTCCGCAAGATTGAAGGCCACGGCTCACCGGGCGCGCTCAAATTTCCTAAAGGCTTCTCACCGGGCAAGGGCCGTGAAGTGGTGCCAACTCCCGAGGCCAACGAACTAGTGAGTTACTTGCTCTCACTCAAAAAAGATGCGCCCGTTCCGGGACAGGTGGTCGCCGAAGCCGCAAAAAAATAACGCGCCATGAACGAAAATCAGCCACAGAACTACGACAGCACCGATCTTGATCGTCTTCACGCCGCCGTGAAACGGGAGAAGCCGGATGCCCAGCCAGGACGCGAACCGCTTTCGGCGCCGGTGCTGGTGGCTGCGTTTGTGTTGACGATCCTCGGCGGGGGATATCTCGGTGCTTATACTCATGTGAGCGGATTCAGTTTCGATCAGAGCAATGCCTTCGCCGGCAAGCCAGTGGATCCCCGGCCAGTTAAACTTGCAGACGGCCCGGCGCTCGATGCCTTCCAGTTTGCCATGAAAAAAGGCGCTTCAGTTTATAACAACTGTGTCGGCTGCCACCAGCCTAGCGGCCTCGGCTTGCCCGGGGTGAATCCGCCGCTCGCGGGTTCGGAATGGGTTCTCGGCGGAACGGAGCGTCTGGCCCGCATTGCCATGCATGGACTGATGGGGCCGGTCACCGTCAAGGGGACTAATTTCAACAACGTCATGGTGGCGCCGCCGTTGAGCGACACCGAAATCGGCCAGGTGCTGACCTACATCCGCAACAGTTGGGGCAATCAGGGATCCATGGTGACCAAAGAGATGGTCGTCAAGGCCCGCGAAGTCGCCGGCAATCATGCCGGACCTTGGAAAGCTGAGGAACTGCTGCCCTTTGCCGATAAGGACATCCCGGGGGAAATTCCCGCCGGTCCTGGCGCAACTGTCGCACCCGCAGCAGCGCCCGCCGCCAAATAAATTTAGAATCAACCTTTTATCCTTCGACCCCATCCAGCCATGAGCGCCACCGCAGCCACCCCTGATGATCTGAGCCACTCAGATCACGCGCATGAGCATCCCAAGCAGAGCTTCCTCTGGAAATACATCTTCTCGACCGATCACAAAATCATCGGCCTGCAATACGGCATCACTTCGCTTCTGTTCCTGCTCGTTGGATTCTTTCTCATGATGGTGATGCGCTGGAGTATCGCCTTCCCGGGCAAGCCGCTCCCGCTGATCGGAACCATCATTGGCGATAATTGGGCTCCCGGCGGCGTGGTCAGCCCGGATCTCTACAACATGTTCGGCGCCATGCACGGCACCATCATGGTGTTCCTCGGCGTGGTGCCGCTTGGTTTTGCCGCCTTCGGCAACTACGTGGTGCCGCTCCAGATTGGCGCGGTGGACATGGCGTTCCCCAAGCTCAATGCCTGGAGCTTCTGGCTCTTCTTGATCGGCGGCGTTATGATGCTCGCCAGCTTCTTCATGCCCACCGGCTCCGCGCAGGTCGGCTGGACCAACTACTCGCCGCTGGCCACCACGGTGCAGTATCTCGACGTGAAAAACATCTTCTTCACCGGCCAGACGCAGTGGCTGTTGTCGATGATCTTCATCATCTCTTCATCGCTGCTCGGCGCGGTGAACTTTGTGACCACGATTCTCAATGTGCGCTGCCGGGGCATGACCTGGATGCGGATGCCGTTTTTTGTCTGGGCCATGCTGGTGACTGGTTTCCTTCTTCTGCTGGCGTTCCCGCCGCTGGAAGTGGCTGCCATTCTCCAACTCTTCGACCGCGTTTTCGGTTCCAGTTTCTTCCTGCCCACCGGACTGGTGGAAGGCGGACGCCATCTGGACATCGCCGGCGGCGGCAGCCCGCTGCTCTACCAGCACCTTTTCTGGTTTCTCGGTCATCCGGAAGTTTATGTTCTGATCCTTCCGGCGATCTCCATCGTGGCGGAAATCATTCCCTGCCATGTGCGCCGCCCGCTCTGGGGTCACAAGACGATGATCTATGCGGTGCTCGTGCTCGGTTTCCTCAGCTTCATCGTCTGGGCGCACCACATGTATCTCACCGGCATGGGAACGGTGGTCAGCACTTTCTTCCAGATCACCACCGTGCTCATTTCGGTGCCTTCAGTCATCTTGCTGACTTGTTTGATGATCACGCTATGGGGCGGATCCATCCGTTTCAACTCCGCCATGCTTTTCGCCTGTGCCTTTCTTCCGATGTTCGGCATCGGCGGCCTCACCGGTCTGCCGCTGGCGTTTAACATGATCGATCTCTACCTGCACGATACTTACTACGTGATCGGCCATTTCCATTACGTCGTGGCGCCGGGCTCGCTGTTCGCCTTGTTCGCCGGCATCTATCACTGGTATCCCAAGATGGCAGGACGATTTATGAATGAAACGCTGGGGCGAATTCATTTCTGGCCCTCGCTGGTGTTCATGAACCTGCTCTTCGGTCCCATGATGATTCAGGGCATGGCCGGTTTCCATCGCCGCTGGTATGACGGCGGCATGGCCTTCGAGGAAACCACCAAGAGCTTCCTCTGGATGAACGAGTTGATGAGCTTCGCCGCCTGGGGTCTGGCCCTGGCGCAAATTCCTTTCATCTTCAATGTCTTCTACAGCATCAAGCACGGGAAGAAAGTCACCAGCGACAATCCCTGGCAGGCCACCACCATGGAGTGGGACACGCCCACGCCTCCTGGACACGGCAACTTCCTCCACGAACCCGTCGCCTACCGCCAGCCCTACGAATACAGCGTCACGGGCGCCGAGGAGGACTACCAGCCGCAGTTCCTGCCCGATGGTGCCAAGCCTGAAGATAAGCTGACCCACGCGGGGCATTGAGAGTTTCCTTAGGCAGAATTACCGGAATTAACAAAATAATGAAACTGAAGCCATCGGCATTCCAATCCTAATTCTGCAAATTCAGTTAATTCCGTCTAAAAATCTTCCCGCACCCCAGACTGACTCATGGAAATCCCGTTTACCGTAAAACCCCGTCCCGATACCGGCCTCTGGAATGCCAAGGTAGGCATCTGGCTGTTTCTCGCGTCTGAAGTGATGCTCTTCGGCGGGTTGTTCTCCGCTTACATTTTCCTGCGCATCGGCGCTGATTTTCCCTGGCCGGTCCATGTGCTCAAGGTGCCGCTCGGTTTTATCAACACTTTCGTCCTGATCTTTTCCTCGGTGACCGTGCTTCAGGCCTGGCTGGCTTTGAAGATGCGTCAATACACGCGTTACAAAATCTGGATGGCGCTGACGATTCTGTGCGCCCTGGGATTCATGGTCATCAAGGCCTTTGAATACAGTGATAAAATCCACCACTACGGCGTGCGCATGCAGGACGGCAGCGTGCTGGAAGGACACCTGGCAAATGGCGAATACAACGTCAAGTTCGGCGAGGTGACCACCGTCACCCTGGCCACCAGGGCCACGAGCAAAGGCTTGTTCAACATCAACCTCGTATCGCCTGCTTCGGACGCTGGCTTTCTAAAGTTCATCACCAGCGGGAATCCTGAGTTTAAGGATACATCTGGCAAAACCGTTACGCTGAACAGCGCTGAAATCTCCCGGCTCGTCAAAGATGCCGAGAAGAACAAGCAGCCAACGATCAAGCTCACCACCATGGCACCGCTTAAGTTTGCCATCAATCCCTCCAAGATCGCCGACTACACTGCTTCCAAGGTGATCTTCAAGGATGGAACCGAAATTGAAGGCAAGCTGGAAGACGATACGCTACGTCTCGAGGCGGACATGGTGGATCTCCGCCGCCTGTTCCCGCTCAATGAGGACCGGATCAAAGACGCCCTGGCCGCCGTGCAGAACGCCGACGCCTGGCGTGTCCTTCCTGCCGAATGGAAGGAGAAATTCCTCGTGCATAACAAGAAGGAAACCGACAAATTCATCAAGAAGCACAAAGGCCACAATCCCATGGAGAATGCCGACTTCGTGCGCGATGCGTTCTCCATGCCGATCAGTCTTCACGCAGACGGCGGTCATGCTGCTGAGCCGGAGAAGAAGGCAGATCACAAGGCTGCCGTCAGCACCAATCATGATGCCCCTCATGCTGAGGAAGGCGGTCATCACGACCATCCGGAAATCGCCATCGAAAAGAAGGACATCGCCTTCTATTCGAACTTCACGCCCAAATACAACAACTACTACGCGATCTACTTCGCGCTCACCGGGCTTCACGGCCTGCACGTCATGGCCGGTGCGCTTGTCCTCACCTACATGCTGTTCTTCGGGAAAAGAATCTACAAGGTGAATCCCGAGCATCAGGCCAATCGAGTGGAGACCGTCGGCCTCTTCTGGCACTTTGTTGATCTGGTCTGGATCTTCCTCTTCCCGCTGCTCTACCTCATGTAATTCGCATTTTAATCCTTCATCCTTTCCGCCATGTCCCACGACCACCACGACCACGACAGCCCCGAGTATCTCAAGAAGCAGTCCCTGCTCGTCTGGAAAATCGGCGGCTGGCTGATTGTTTTTACCTGTCTCACAGTGTGGCTGCAATATGTGGACTTCGGCAGTCACAGCCGCAATGTCATCATCGGCCTCTTGCTGGCCGCTTTCAAAGCCAGCCTCGTCGCCCTGATTTTCATGCACTTGAAAAGCGAGCGCGGCTTGATCTACAAGTTTCTCGCCTTCACCGTTATTTTCGTCATCGGACTCTTCGCGTTGACGTATCTTCATTATGTTTCCCCCTTGTACACCGAGGGCCTTTTCTAACCGCCATGTCGCTCAAAGGCTTTCATATCCTGTTTATCACGCTGGCCTTCCTCTGCGCGGGTGGGTTCTGGGCGTGGAGCATCTGGGATGCAGAGGCAGCCTTGCAGCAGGGCGCGGTCGCGACCGGCAATCTGAGCGGCGCTCTCGCCCTCGTCTTGCTGGTCTATGGCCTGTGGTTTGTGATCAAAAAGAGCAGAACCATCCGCGTATGATTTTTTTGACAGAATTAACAAAATTGAACAAAATTAAATAATCATACCAGCGGCCTTTTCATCTCTTATTAAATTCGGTTTAATCCGTTAATTCTGTCCAACTCCCCCCATGAACATCCTCGCGCCCATCATCGCCTGCGCCACGTGCCTGCCCAGTCAGAGCACGGACATCGCCCGGGCTTCAAACATGGCCATTCTTTTCATGGTCGCTGTTGTCTTCTCAATGTTCGGCGTTCTCCTTTTTGTCATGCTGAATTTCGCCCGCAAACAACGCGCGCACCAAGAACTCGCATCCTGATCTTTCCATGAGCATTCATCACACCCTGGCCATTTTCTCCATCAACAAGTTCCTGGGCCTGCCCGAGCTGGCTTCCGAGCACGGCGAAATGGTGGATCACATGCTGGAACTTCTGCACTGGTTCATGCTCGCGCTGTTTGTTGGCTGGAGTGCATTCCTTGTCGTGGTCTTCACCAAGTTCCGCAAGGAGCGGCAGCCCAAGGCCGATTACCATGGAGTGCGGGGTCATGCCACCACCCATATTGAACTCGGCGTTGTCATCGTCGAAGTCATCCTCCTCCTTGGCTTCGCCTTCCCGCTCTGGGCCGAGCGCGCCGACGATCTGCCCACCGGTGCCGATGTCCTGAAGATGCGCGCCGTAGGCGAGAAGTTTGTCTGGAACTTCCAGTATCCCGGTCTCGACGGTGCGCTCGGAGGCATGCATATGAAGAACATCGACGTGGCTACGCGCAACGTCATCGGGCGCGACATGAAAGATCCCAACGGCAAGGACGACTTCGTCAAGGGCGGCACCATGACCATCCCCTTGAACCGGCCGGTGATTGTCGAGGTCACCAGCAAAGACGTAATTCACAATCTCTGCCTAACTCCGATGCGTATGGCGCAGGATGCGACCCCGGGCATCAGATCCCATTTCTGGTTCAAACCCACCAAGACCGGCAAGTGGGACATCATCTGCGGCCAGCTCTGCGGCCCCGGCCACAGCGGCATGAAGGCCACGCTGGATGTGGTGGAGCAGAAGGAGTTTGACGATTTCATGAAGGAGAACGGCGAGGAGGCCCGCAGGGCCGCTGCTGCTCCTGCTCCTGCTCCCGCCAAGTGACGGCCGCCGGCATCGTCAGGAGTGAACTTATCCGCAGCGGGGTTCTGGCTGCCACGACGCCATGAACTGGACACGATTTCAACGACTCGCGCTCATCACCTTCATTGCGGTGGAACTGCTGATTTTCATGGGCGCGATCGTGCGCGCTACGGGTTCAGGACTGGGCTGTCCGGACTGGCCCTTCTGCTATGGCTGCTGGCTGCCGCCCGCCAAGGCGCAGGACATTGATTTCAAGAAACTCGATCTCGACAAGTTCCGAGCCAAGGCCGCTCGCCTCGGGCGCGATCCATCCAGCATCACCGAGCAGTCGTTGCGTGCAGAGTTCGATCCGGTTTCGACCTGGGTGGAATACATCAACCGGCTCTCCACCGTGCCTGTCGGCATCAGCGTGCTGATCTTGGGCATTTTTTCCTTCGGACAAATCAAACCGGGACGCGCCGGCGTCACCCTGGCCTCGCTCAGCGCGCTCTTTCTGGTCCTGTTGAACGGCTGGCTCGGTGCGCGAGTCGTGATCAGCGGACTGAAGCCCGGCATCATCACGCTGCACATGGCGCTGGCGATCCTCCTTCAGTGCGTGATCGTCTTCGCCGCCTGGCGGGGAACAGATCAGCCGTGGCGGATCGCGCTCAAAGACCGGACGGCAGGTCCGGTCCGACTGCTGGCATGGGTAATTTTTCTGCTGGTGCTCCTGGAAGGCGTCATGGGTTCACAGGTCCGGGAGCTGACGGATCAGCTCGCCCTGCTCCACGTTCATCAGGCTCGTTCCGAATGGAATGCGGAACTCGAGCAGAGCCTGGTCTATCACATCCACCGCAGTTTTTCCTGGCTCATCGTTGGCGCATGCATCTGGTTTGCCACGCTCATCCGGAAGTCCGCGGGGCGTCTGGGCTGGCTGGAACTCACTATCGTGACCCTGATTTTCCTGCAAATGCTGCTGGGCCTGGTGCTCTCCCAGATTGGGATCGTACGCTTTGCCCAAGTTCTGCACATCGGCGCTTCTTCCTTGCTGGTCAGTGCGCTTTTCCTCTGGCTGCTTGCAGCCCGAAGGGAGGTTTCCTCGAGCACGTCTGGCGCAACCACCGCGATCAGCTAGACTCCAGCCATGTCCGAACCCATCAGCCCCGGCACTTCCGCTCGCCCCGCCGCGTGCGGACTCGGCGTGTCACGCGCGGATTTTCTCTCGCTCACAAAGTTTCGCCTCAGCGCGCTGGTTATCGTCACCACGTTTTTCGGCTTCTGGCTCAACAGCCGCAACGGACTCAATGTCGCACTGCTGTTTCACACCCTGCTCGGTGCGACGCTGGCTGCCTTTGGCTCGGCCATCTTCAACCAGCTCATGGAGATTGATCCCGACTCGCGAATGAAGCGCACGGCCGACCGGCCGCTGCCATCTCTTCGTGTGGAGCCGGGCCTGGCCTTCGCCCTGGGCTGGCTGCTCAGCGCCCTGGCCCTGATCCATCTCGCGAGAATGGTCAATGTCGAGGCTGCGGTCGTCACCGCCCTGACGCTCGCGGTTTACCTCTTCATTTATACCCCGCTCAAACAGCGCTCAGCCTGGAATACGATGATCGGCGCGGTCTCCGGCGCGCTCCCGCCGCTCATCGGCTGGGCCGCCGCGGCAGGTCAGCCGCACGCAGACATTTCCTATTTCCGCGCATCCATCTTCCTCGAGTCCGGTGCCGTCTATCTTTTTCTGCTGCTCTTTCTCTGGCAGTTGCCGCACTTTCTCGCCATCAACTGGATGTATCGTGACGAATACCGCCAGGGCGGATTCATCATGTGGGCCAACGAGGATCACGAAGGCACACTGACCGCCCGGCTCGCACTCCTGTTTTCCGTGCTGGCCGCCGCTCTGATGTTTCTGCCGGTGATGACGGGGCAGACCGGAGCCTGGTTTCTCGTGCCCTCCCTTTTGGTCAACAGCATCCTCATCCTGCTGGCCTTGCGCTTCTATCGGACGCGCGACCATGTTTCGGCAAGAAAACTCTTTCTTTTCACCTTGCTCCACCTTCCTTTGCTGCTGGTGATCACCGCCTGCTACTGGCGACGTGGCAACTGACTGACCTTCGCATGAACGACCAACCTTCCCGCCCGCCCATCAATCCCATTACGATCTGGATTCCCATCGTGATCATCGCGCTGGGACTGGTCATTTTCTGGAATTATCTTTTCAAGCTGAAGCGCGATCAGATGACGGACCGCCTTCCCATTCAGAAACGGCTGGAGAAAAACCTCGTGCTCACCGAGCGCAGCGGCCGCACGGTTGAACTCAAGGAGCTCAAGGGCAAAGTGTTCGTTGCCTGCTGGGTTTTTACCCGCTGCCCTCGAGGCTGCCCGGGAGTGGTGGGGGAGATGTTCAAGCTCTACAAGGATTTTGGCGCTGACCCCAACATGCAGCTAGTCTCCTTCAGCGTGGATCCCGATGACACACCGGAGATGCTGCGAAAGTTCACCGAGAATTTCGGGATCAAAGGGGACAAATGGTGGTTTCTCAATGGCGTGAAGGACGAAGTGCGCGTTTACATGACCCGGTATTTCGGATTCAACGATGTTCGCGATATTCCGGAGAACGAAAGGCTCACGCCTGACGACAAATTTGCTCACGACATGCGCGTGGCGCTGGTGGATCATCTCGGCCAGGTCCGCGGATTCTATGACATCGGATCGCCCGACAAGGAGATCCGGGAATTTTACCAGGAGAAAATCCGCAAAGACATCCGCACCCTGCTTTCCGAGGTCAATGCGCCGGGGCGGTCATCCCTCGGCTTTTATTCCTTCATGGGCCTGATCGGCGGTAGCATTCTCTTTCTCATCGCGGTGCGCATCCGCGAAGGACGCGCCCATCCCAAGCCCTGATATTTCACTTCTGTAGAGCATTTTTAAAAAAGACGTAGCCGCATCTCGTAAGAGCGCGGGAAGAAGCCACGGCAGCCAACGAAGTATGCCTATTTTCCGCGTTCTTACGAACGCGGCTACGAAATTATTTAACCCTCTCTAATCTGCGTGAATCGGCGTAATCTGCGGATAACATCAGTGAAATTTCAGATCGTCCTGTCCCATGATTGAAACCTACGAACTCCCCGCCCTCAACGCCACCCTGAACAGTGCCGCCGCCATCCTGCTGGTCTGCGGA
Source organism: Verrucomicrobiota bacterium (assembly GCA_009885695.1). Lineage (GTDB taxonomy): Bacteria > Verrucomicrobiota > Verrucomicrobiia > Verrucomicrobiales > Verrucomicrobiaceae > VFKE01. The sequence goes on from VFKE01000165.1 coordinate 11,272, forward strand.
TGGATTTGCATCAAGCGGCGCAAACAGGTCGCACACATCGCGTTCATGATCCTGGCCTTGATCGTGTCCGTCGCCTTCCTCACGAGCTACGTCATCTACCATCTGAAGGTTGGCAGTTTCCCGTTTCAAGGCCAAGGCTGGAGCCGGCAGGTCTATTTTCCGCTGCTCATCTCGCATATCATCCTGGCCATGGTCAATGTGCCCCTGGTGCTGATGACGGTGATTCCCGCCATTCGGAAGCGGTTCGACAAACACCAGCGCATCGCACGCTGGGCACTGCCCGTGTGGCTTTACGTCTCGGTCACTGGCGTCATCATCTATCTGATGTGCTACGTCTGGTTTGTTTGACTCACGGCTTGTCCTTCGATGAGGCGATGGGCATGATGCCGAGTTCACGCGCGTCCGCGATGGGGATGACCCGGTAGTCCGAATCTTCTTCGGCAAAATCATCACTGTGCTCGGAGAAGACATTGGTCCCGGCCTCCAGCGCATTCCCAAACGTCCCGGCGCTGGCCTGGCCTTCCTTTTTCGCCAGTTGATCGCGCTGCTTGCCCGGAATTTTTTTCAATTCACTCAGCGGTTTCAGATCGTTTGAACCCAGCATCGTGGTCTCGAGCCCGATGACCGTGCGCTCGTCATCACCGGCAGTCACATCGAGGTCGCCATCGGGATCCAGGTCGAAACAAACGAAGCAATGCCCCGGCACCAGCACCAGGCCGCACTTGATGCTGAGCTTGGTCAGGATGGAAGCGAAGATCACGCTGCCATCCACGCAGTTCGCTTGTGCTCCGGCCACGCTGTCATCCAGAAAGCGCACCACCTGCGCCGCGGCGAACTTGCTCTTCGGCGTGTTGGTGATGTCAGAATATTTCATACCATGCCGCTGCATGATGTGCCAGACGGCATAGACCTGCGCGAGAACTTTTTCCGGATCGCCGCTCTGGTAGCCATCAAATGAATCAATCAGCTTGGCTTCCAGCGCCTCCTTCAAGATGCCATCGATCCACGGATGATTCTCGTTCACATAAGCCGCAAACATCCAGGAAAGATCATCCGCCGTAGCATCATCGCCTTCACCGAAGATCACCGCGAAAGGGCATTCGTTGATGCTCCGCAGCGTCACGACTTCATTCTGTTCATCCAAGGCTTTACCGTTCACAGAAACTTTGATGTTCAGGTTTGCGGGCTTCTGCTGCTTCACCTTGTGCAGCGCGTCGAAGTCGAAGACGCCCTTCGGCATAACCAGCACCTCATCTTCATCACGATCAAGGGTGACCTGTATTTTCGAGGGCTTGAGCCATCCATCGCCGGAGACCTCGACTTTGATCTTAGAACCCTTGGTCACGTTCATGAGCTTGGCGCCGACCCAGCTGTTCTTGTCGCCCAGCCAGCGCATTTGATCCGGGTCATCCGTTTTGTTGTCGGGATCTTCTTCATGCGCCGCATTCCAGTCCACCGTGGCCGTCGCGATGATCGCGCTCGTGTAGATGTCGGTGCCCGTGTAGGACCAAGCTTCAAAGGTTGGTTCCTCCGCTCTGGTGCCCAGCAGGCCGAGGAATAAGGTGAGCGCGATGATGAAGGTCGTTTTCATGATTCAAGTTTCTCGAGACTAGCAAAAGCCTTCTTGGCGCGCAAGTGATGTGTTTTCTTGATGTCGTGTAAACGTCGCCGACGGGACCAATGTCAAGAGTCGCGCGGTTCGCGATGTAGGTTTCCGTTGCCTGCGGGTTAATTTCACCGAAGAGCAGCGGTTTAAAACCAGCCTCCTCCAAGCCAAGTGATAGCCCGCCGCAACCCGCAAAGAGGTCGATGCCTCCGGCGTTTTTGAAACGTGGGCCGCTCAGGCCCTGAGCGGGATTCCGCACACGGACTGTGCGGACCACTTCGGATGCAGCGCCTATTCGTGTTTGGGCAGGCGGACACTGCTTTGACAATGCGGCATTGACCTTCGCGCCGATGTTCTCGGATTCGGAGCGATCCAGATCATGAAGCGGGGGGCGACTGGCTCGCCAAGGAGCCGGGCTTGCAGGTCGGGATTCATACCGAGTAAAACTCGGCATGGCAAATTCTCGGTTCGAGATGGTGACGCCTGTTCAACGAGCGGAGCGGACCCGGTGGTCTCGGTCACCTTCGCCTGACAGATGTCATCGGTGTCAGGCGCAGGATGACAACAGTGGCACACTGAGTTTCCCGTGGCATGTTGCCCGATGACTACGGTCATCGCCCACCGCGGCGCATCGGCTGATGCGCCGGAGAACACGCTGTCGGCTTTCCGCCTCGCGTGGAAGCAGGGCGCGGATGCGGTGGAGATGGATTTGTGGCCGACACGCGATGGTCGCATCGCCGTGATCCATGATGCCGATTTGCGGCGTGTGGCGGGTTCCCGCAGCAAAGTTAGCGCACTTGATGCTTCGGAGCTGAAAAAATTCGACGTAGGCGCGTGGAAGGATGAGCAATGGGCCGGTGAGCGCGTGCCGTTGCTCGATGAGGTGCTTTCGTCAGTGCCGGAGACTGGTCGCGTGTTCCTTGAACTCAAGGGAGGTCCGGACATGCTCCCGGAACTGAAACGATGCATCGCACGAAGCGGGCTGGGGGCTGCACGCATTTGCATCATTGCGTTCGATCGTCGACTGCTGATGGAGTCGAAGAAGCTGCTGCCGGAAGTGGAGCACGCCTGGGTGATTGACCGTCCATTGATCCTTTCATTTGTCGAGGTGGTGAAAGCAGCGGCAAGCAGTGGGCTGGATGGGCTGGATTTTGAGGCATCATGGCCGCTGGACCGGGCACGAGTTGATGAGGCTCACCGGGCGGGATTGAAAGTTTACATCTGGACGGTGGACGATCTGGGAATAGCACGGCATCTTGCGGCTGCTGGCATTGACGGCATCACGACCAACAGGCCGGCCTTACTGCGTCAAACTCTGCATCACACTCGATGAATATATTTTCATTCGTTCGCCAACTTGCTGGTGTGAGCGCCTTCATTGTTCTCGCCAGTTCTTGTGAGAAGCAAGCTGCACCAACACCCGGTGTGGTCGCGAAATCTGGATTGCCACGGGTTTTCGCTGCCAACTATCCGCTCGCATACTTTGTTCAGAGAATCGGCGGACACGAAGTTGAGACAGTCTTTGATGTGCCAAATGAAACAGACCCCGCATTCTGGCAGCCGACAGACGCGCAAATCACCGCACTGCAAGATGCGGATATCATCGTGATGAACGGAGCCACTTATTCTAAATGGGCTGAAAAGGTGACGCTGCCGGAGTCGAAGCTGGTGGACAGCTCATCATTGTTCCGGGACAAATTCATCGTGGTGAAAAGCACGGTGACTCACAGTCACGGAAAGCAGGGCGAGCATTCGCACAATGGCATCGCCTTCACGACCTGGTTGGATTTTCAGCAGGCCATCGCCCAGGCAGACGCCGTTTGCGATGCGCTGAAGCGGTTGAAACCAGAAAGCATCGAGCATTTTGCGCTCAACTTCGATGATCTAAAAAAGGATCTGCTGGCGCTGGATACGAGAATGATGGCAGTCGGGAAGAATCTGGCGAGCCGGCCGTTGGTTGCTTCGCATCCGGTTTATCAATACTGGGCCAGACGTTACAGCATCAATCTTGAAGCCGTGCTCTGGGAGGCGGAAGAAGTTCCGACTGATGCGCAGATGGAGGACTTGAAGAAAATCTTGGCGACACATCCGGCGAAATGGATGGTGTGGGAAGGGGAGCCAGCCAAGGAGTCTGCGGCAAAGATCAAAATGCTTGGGCTCGACAGCGTGGTGTTCGATCCCTGTGCGAACAGGCCTGACAAGGGTGATTTTCTCAGCGTGATGCTGGATAATGTCAGCGCGATGGAGCGGGTGACGGGAAGTTGAGCTTCACCGTTTGATTCGCGCGTGCTGGAATCGTATGAGCGTCCGATTGCGCTCAAGGGAGTGATCCACGATGGGGAGGGGATAATCTGGTGATAAAGGTCGAACTGGCGGCGTCATCAGCAGGGCGGCGGGAACGTCGGCGAGCTCCGGGAGCCATTGCTTGATGTAAGCGCCTTCGGGATCGTAAGATTTTGTCTGCGTCCAGGGATTCTGAATTCTGAAATACGGGGCGGCATCGGCTCCGGTGCCGGCACTCCATTGCCAGCCGCCGTTGTTGCTGGCGATCTCGCCATCCACGAGGTGCTGCATGAAAAAACTTTCGCCGAGCCGCCAGTGAACATGCAGGTCTTTCGTGAGGAACATCGCGGTGATCATGCGGACGCGATTGTGCATCAGACCGGTGGCGAGCAACTGGCGGATGCCGGCGTCGACGATGGGGAAGCCGGTGCGGCCTTGCTTCCAGACTTCGAATACGGAGTCTTCGCCGGGCCAGGGAACGTTGCGGAAGTCCGCGTTGAACTCGTGTTCGATAACTTCCGGCCAGTGGTGGAGCACGGCCATGTAGAATTCTCGCCAGGCGAGTTCTTTGATGTAGGTCAGAATGGAAACACCATCGCCTACTGCCGCGCAGCGCGCGTAGAGTTCGCGGATGGAGATTAAGCCGAAGCGCAGGTCCTGGCTGAGCTGCGAAGTGGTCTGTCCCGCTGGCAGATTGCGCTGCTGCGAATAATTCCTGAGAATGGCAGAGCCGGTGAATTGCTTCATGCGGTCACGCGCAGCGCGTTCGCCGGGCTCGGGGATCAGGGGAGCGCCCGGGTTCAAGCCCCAAGTTTTAAGTGTGGGCGGCGGGAGGCTGGGCACGGTGGCGGCAGCGCCAAAAGATTTTACGCGCGACACAGGGACTGGCTTGGGGAGTGAGAGCCAGTTCTTGGAATAGGGTGTGTAAACACGGTAGGGTTTTCCTTCACCGGTGAGTACTTCGTCGGGTTCGTGCAGCACGCAGTCCTTGAATGATTTGAATTCAACTGCGAGCCGTGCGCAGACGGCGGCGACCTTCTGTTCCATGGCTTTGCCAAAGGGATCGGGATCACGATTGGTGAAGACTGCGGTGGCGCCGGTTTCGCGGATGAGCTTTTCGAGTTCTGCATCGGCGGGTCCCTGGCGGAGGACCAGCCGGGAGTTGGCGGTGTTGAGGTTTCCGGCGAGTGATTCCAGGCAGCCGCAGAGAAACTGCTGGCGCGCGGGACCGGTCCACTGATGGTTTTTGCGCCAGCTGCTCAGGATGTAGGCCGGGATGACCTGTTCGGAGGATCGCGCGGCGTGATGCAGAGCGGTGTTGTCGGTGAGGCGAAGGTCACGACGGAACCAATGAATGCTGACTCGATGCATGATGCTGATTACGCTCCGGAATTGAATTGGTCGCTAGCATTATTTTATGGATAGTTTATGGCATCGGACCTGCATGAAAAAGCGTTTCAAAGCTCTGGCGCATTCCATGGTCGGGGCGGACCAGCCCGCGCCGCGGTGGCTGTGCCTGCTTGTCTGCCTGACGCTGGTGGCGCTGACGTTCTGGTATGTGCGGGCCGCAGTGGCTCATGGCCAGGCGCAGAACACGGTGGTCGAATACAACGACCAGCGCGTCTATCTGAGATACGCCAGCATGTTCGGCACCCCCGGCTTCATCACCCCGCGGATGAGGATGCCGCTTTATGGTGCCGTGCTCTCGCTTGCGAGCCGGGACGAGAATTTCAACTACGAGAATCCGGAGAGTTTTCTGCGGGCGCAGAAGTTCAACATCGGACTCTCGCTCTTGTGTCTGCTGGTGATGTTTTTGTTCCTACGGCGTTGGCTGGGCGACTGGTTCGGGCTTTGTCTGGTGTTGGTGGCGGCTTTTCAGCTCTATCTGCTCCGGGCCGCCTACGTGCAGCCGGAGCTGTTGCTGACGACGATCATCACCATCACCATTGCCCAGCTCATCGAGACGCTGCGCCGCCCGCGCTGGTGGAACGCGATTCTCTCGGGGCTGCTGCTCTGCGCCTGGTTTTTGACGAAGGCCAGCGCCCAGGGTGTTTTGGGTATTTTCGGTGTCATCCTGATCGTCAAATGGCTCACCGCCCCGCGAGGCGGCAGACGGCAGTACTTCATCGCCGGCGTGCTGGTGCTGGCTGCTTATCTCATTCCGATGAGTCCGTATCTCCACACTTCGTGGAAGATTTTTGGGTCGCCGTTTTACAACGCCCAGAGCAAATATTACATGTGGAGCGATACCAAGGAGGACAAGCATTATCTGCAGAGCCTGCATCTGGACATCGATCTCACCGGCCTGCCCGCTGACCCATCCAGCCTGCCCAGTGCTAAAAAATACTGGAGCGAACACACGAAGAAGCAGATGCAATACCGGCTCTACAAGGGCATGGATATGATGTTCAAGCTGGCCTTCAGAGATTATACGCTGCTCTATTTCGTGATAACATTTTGGGCAGGGGTCATGGTCTGGGCTTTCTGCAGACGCTGGCCGGACGCAGTTTATGCACTCTGGAAATGCCGCTGGGAGGCGCTTTTTCTCGTGTTGTTTTTGGGGGTGTTCTCAGTGCTTTTCGGGTGGTTCTCGCCCATTCAGGTGGGGCCGAGGTTGCTGGTCTCCGTTACCATTGCCGCGCTGTTTGTCTGCATGGCGGTGACCCGCTGGATGTTGCGCGATGAAGTTGAAGTCATCGGCGGTGTGCCAGTGTCGCTGGAAAAGCTGGTGGCGGTGGGATTCATCGTCTTCTGGGCAGTGGCGACACTGGCGCAGGTGCCGCCGGACATGGCCATCGGATTTTTCGGCGGCTGATGGAATATCGCAGGACGGAGTCCAATTTTATTCAAGAGTACCATCTATTTTGAAAAATTAATGCCGAAGTGCCGTATCATTCCTGGCTAATCGCCCGTAATACTTTTGACTCTTATGTCTGAAACTGTTGAAATTACATCTTCCAACGATCAATCGCCCAGCTCTTCGATCTGCTCTTGGCTGGGCGCGCTCCTGTTGAGCGTGATTTTTGGCCTGTCTCTCTGGATTTATCCGCCGTTGCAAGATGCCAGTGCAATGATTGAAACTCCGGTCTGGGTTAAATTTTTAGGCCGGTTTCATATTATCGCCCTGCACCTGCCGGTGGGTGTACTCGTGCTCGCGGCCATCGTGGAGCTTGCTGTTTTATTGAAGCTCCGATCCTCCAGACTCCTCGCGCCGGCGACGAATTTCATCCTGATGATTGGCGCGCTCGGTTCGGTGGTGGCGGTGGTGCTCGGCATCATTCTGGCCCGTAAGGGGGGGTTTGGGTTCGCGGAGTTTTATGCCCATCAGGCTTTTGGCATCGCCACGGCGATCGCCGCACTGCTCACGTTGATGCTCAAGCTCACCGCCGATTCACGCCCTGTATTCACCTGGCCCTATCGTTTTCTTTTTGCACTGACGCTGCTGCTGATGACGGTTGGTGCGCATTTCGGCGGGAACATGGTCCATGAGAGCGACTACCTGACCAAGTATGCTCCGAAAACAGTTCGTGAAGGAGTCGAGCGGATCGAGCGTACGATTCTTGGGTATTTTGAACCTGCCAGGAATGGTGATGGTTCCTCGCATGATCAACATTCACCGAAGGCGGGCACCCAGGCGGCTTACACCCAGATGTCCCGCACGGCCACGGTCTATGCCGCCCTGGTCGCTCCCATTCTCGCTGATCGCTGCATCTCATGTCACGGCGAGGAGAAATCGAAGGGAGACCTCAGGCTCGATACCCATGAGTTCATTCTTTTGGGTGGCAGCAATGGAGAGGTCGTCGTCGCCGGACTGCCTGAGAAAAGCAAGCTGATCCAGTTTGTGACTCTTCCGTCTGATGATGATGATCACATGCCTCCGAATAATAAACCCCAGCCGACCGCGCAGGAGATTGCCCTGCTGGCCTGGTGGATAAAAGAAGGCGCGAGCAAGGACATCAAACTGGCCAAAGCCAAGGTTCCGGATGAACTGAAGTCGTTCGTCAAATCACAGATTTTACGAACCAGTTCGGGCACTGCAGGCACCCAAGGCGGAGCACCAGCCATGATGCTGGCGCTGGCCGGTATTGCCGGGCAGGTGGAGCCGGCCATTCCCGGGGCGACACAGCCTGCTGCAGTGGTGAATGCGAACCCGCTGGTGTACAAGGACATCGTAGCTCCGATCTTCGAAGCCAAATGCGTGAAATGCCACGGCAAGGAAAAATCGAAGGGCAAGCTTCGCATGCACACCCTCGCCGATCTTATGAAGGGCGGCAGTGATGGTGCAACCACGGTCGTGGCCGGCAAGCCCGTTGAAAGTTTGATGATCAAGCGCGCCCTGCTGCCGCTGGATGACGACGATCACATGCCGCCTAAGGAGGAGAAACAAACGACGAAGGAGGAGATAGCCATTCTGAAATGGTGGATTGATCAGGGCGCAAGCGAGACGCTCGCGCTTGCCGCCGCGAAGAAGACGCCTGAAATTGAAGCCGCGCTCAAGGTGCTGTCGGCTTCAGCGGGCAAGGATGTGGCTCCCGTCAAGTCGGCAGTGCTGAAGCTCAAGTCCAAGCCGCTCACGGCCGATGAGAAGAAGGCGGTCGCCGGGGCGACCGCGAAAATGATGGCGCTCAACACCTCGCTGATGCCGGTTGCGTTCGACTCGGAGCAGCTTCGCTTTGGTTGCATCAACGCTGCCGACGAGATTGGCGACAAGGAGCTTGCGGAACTGGCGCCAGTCGCATCGCACATCGTGTGGGCGGAACTCGGCCGGAGCAAGGTGACGGACGCGGGCCTGGCAACGATTGCGATGATGCCCAATCTCGAGCGGCTGCATTTGGAGAATACCGCGGTGACAGATGCCGGGCTGGTTCATCTGGCTGGTCTGGCCCGGCTGGAGTATTTGAATCTCTATGGAACCAAGGTGACCGACGCTGGAATCGCCAGGCTCGCTGGAATGAAATCACTCAAAAAGCTTTTTCTCTGGCAGACGGCCGCGACCAAGGACGGGGCCAAGAGCCTTGAAGCCGCGATCCCCGGTCTGGTGGTAAACGTCGGACTCAGTGAAGCGGAGATCGCCAAGCTCTTGGAAGAAAACAAACCTTCACAAGCAGTCAATCCGGCCAAGCCTGTTGAGAAGAAAGTCAATACCAAAGAAAAAGCGAATGCGGCTCCCGCCAAAACAGCAGAACCTGCAGCCAAGCCAGCCGTCCCCAACAATCCTCCTGCGCAACCCGTTAAGCCCGCAGACAAAAAGTGATGATTAAATTTCACAGCACCCGTGCCGCAAACGGGATCAGGATCGTTTTGTCAATGGGAGCGGCACTTGGGGCCGGTTATATCTTGTCATCGTGCAAGCCACTGGGTGAGCGCATGGAAATCACTGAATCACGCGAAATGTCCAAATATGCGCCACCGCCGACACGGCCCGCCACCAGTGTGGAGAGATTTCAGATGGAGCCGGAGCCGGAGCCGGGTGCTGCGCCGCGGGAGAATCCCCTGACTTGGGACGTGCCCAGGGGCTGGACCGAGGTCGGCGAAGATGCAAGCCCGGGCAGCATGAGGCTCATCAATCTGAAGTTCGGCGAAGGCGGGGAAGGGGAGTGCTATCTTTCCGCCATGCCTGGCTCCGCAGGCGGACTGGAAGCCAACATCAACCGCTGGCGTGGGCAGATGGGCCTGCCCGGATACACCGCTGAAGAACTGGAGAAACTTCCCAGGAAGAAATTCCTGAATGGTGAAGCGACTTATGTCAGCATCGATGGCGCTTTCAAGGGAGTCGGTGCCGCGGAAGCGACGAAGAACTATCGTCTGGTCGGACTTGTGAAGCCGGCGCCCGAGTTCACTCTGTTCGTCAAGATGACGGGGCCGAAGGATCTTGTCGAAAAAAACGAAGCCGCCTTCGATCAGTTCATCCAGTCCATCAGCGTCAAGCACTGATCCCGCGACTGCATCACTTCGCAACATTCAAGCGTATCCAAATTAGTGTCTCAGCCCGAAACTCCCAGCCAAGCATCGGCGTCCATTCCCTCGCGGGTGTTCGCTTTCTTTTCATCATTCGGCCTGGCCTCGGCAGTGCTTTTGCTTCTGTTGCTGGTGACTTTGCTCGGCACGCTGGAGCAGTTGGAGCATGGATTGCTGGTGACGCAGGTGAAGTATTTTGAATCCTTCTTCATCACCGAGATTGACATGACCTGTTGCCTGCGGGCCATACACTGGCCATGGGGCGTGTCCGATGGCTGGATTCAGCCGGTGCTCCTGCCGGGGGGCTATCTGCTGATGATTGTCCTGGCGGTGAACATGCTCTGCGGCGGCATCATTCGCCTGAAAAAGGAGTGCGTCTGGCTGGTCAAGCTTCCGCTGCGCCTGGTTACTGGTCGCATCCGTGAACTGAGCCCCGCGCCGCGCCGGGTGGGTGTGTTGATCGGTCATCTCTCCATTGTGTTCATGCTCGTCGCCGGAGTGGTATCTCTTTATTTGAAAAAAGAGGGCGCAGTCTGGGTGCGCGAGGGACAGGCTGTGAATGAATTTCAAAGCTTTCACAACAGCGTCATCGAGATCGAGCGCGTTCGTCCTTCCTCTGCGGATGGAAAGCGCAGCGTCCTGGTGATTCCCGGCGAGCAATTTACTGGTCTCACTGCCGGGAAGGCCCGCACGTTCACCAGCGACGAGCTGCCATTCGACCTCGTCGTGATGAATTATTTTCATCATTGCGAGCCGAAACGGGCAACGGGCGAGGGACCGATGAACGTGGACGGATTCCGTTTGCAGGAAATGGCGCGGAAGAATCCCATGACGGGAAAGGTACTGGAGCATGAGAATCTCATCAATGGGGCCTATGTGAAAGTGGTGAACAAGCAGTCGCAAGATGCGCAGACTGGCATCATCTGGCGCAGCGAACTGGCTCCGTGGAGGTTCAGGGCCGGCGCTGAGGAGTATGCCGTCTCAATAGGCCGCCGAACCTACCCGCTGCCATTTGAAGTGACGCTGGAGAAGTTCATCCGGGAAGTACATCCGGGCACCGGCCAGGCGCGCAAGTTTTCCAGCCAGGTGATTGTCAAGCGCGAGGGGCAGCCGGGTGAGGGCGAGAGCAAGCTCATCACCATGAACCAGCCGCTGCGCCACGGTGGTTTCGCATTTTTCCAGAGTTCATTTGATGTGGAGGCCGCCGACCAAGGCGGCACTCAGTCCTCGATGTTCCAGATCGTGAGCAATCCTTCGGACAACTGGCCGCTGTACTCGCTCATCGCGGCCGGCTGCGGCATGCTCCTTCATTTCATCTGGTCACTCGTGCGCTTCATCAGGCGCGAGAACAAACCCACGCCGGCCTCTTGAAATCAAAATCACCGCGCTTCATGATCACGTCCCGTTTCATATTTTTCGTCGCGATGTTCGCCTGCATCATCAGCTTGCAGGCTCAAGACAAGCTTGGCGAAAGTTCTGCCACCAATCTCGCCGTCTTGCGCGATCCGGCGGTGGTCGAACTCTTTCGCTCAATGCTGGTTCAGGAGGCCGGGCGCATCAAGCCGCTCGACACCTTTGCGCGTTTTACGCTGCTTCGATTCAGTGGAATGCAGACCATCGGAGTGACTGATACTGGATCCACCCGGGGAGGCCTGGGAAAACTGCCGCCGGTGCCGCTGAAAGATCCTGCGACTGGAGATCCCGTCGTGAGCAAGAAGGGCAAGCCAGTAAGTATCTCCGCCATGGAGTGGCTTCTCATTTCATGGTATCGCCCGGAGCTGGCGAAGGAGTTTAAGGTATTCACTGTGGACAATACCGATGCGGTGACGCTGCTCGGCCTGCCCGGCAGGGGCAAACGAGATCGCTATTCCTACAATGAAATTTCGCCTGTGCGCGAGATGCTTGGCAAACGAGCCCAGGAACTTCCGAAGAATCCGGAAGCCTATTCACCGGAGCAGCGGGCGCTGGCTAAACTGGCGACGGATTTCATGGATTACACGTTGATCCTTTCTCAGATGGAATTTGCCCGGACGCCCTTCGGAGATGAGGCGAAAACCATGCCGGCTGAATTGCTGGCGGACTGGCAGAAGTCCGGCGGACATCTCGGCGTGTTTCTTCCCAAAATGATCGCTTACATCAAGGCCCATCCCGAGGCTGGCGCGCCGATGGCGAACCCCTGGCTCGGACGATTCTACACCCGCACTCGGGTGGGCGCGTTGATGAGCTTCAATCCGAAGACTTCATTTCGCATTTTCCCTCCGGAGGACAAGAAGAACGAAGTCTGGAGCGGACCGGGCACGATCATCGAGTCCGCTTTTGGCGGTGAGCAACTGGCAGTGAGCAGTCTGGCCTGGATGGATCGTTACGGCGATATCGCCAGCGCCGGTGCGGACGACGCAGCATTCAAGTCAGCGGCGAAGACTTTCGTGGATGCCGCCATCAAGGCTGCGGCGGACCGGAGTGAAGGCCGATTTGTGGCTCTCGAAGTCGGCTACCACAAGACGGAATACTTCTATCAAGCGCTGCTCTATTTCTTTGGCGCGCTCATCCTCGTCGCCCTGAGCTGGCTGGCGCCGCGCGGCGGCTGGGGACGCTGGTGCTCCCGCATCTGTGTGTTGCTGATGCTGGTGGGCGCGGCGTACTCCGTTATCGGTATTGTGATTCGCTGCATCATCATGCAGCGCCCGCCGGTCACGACGCTGTATGAGACGATTATTTTCATCGCGGCCTCGGCGGTGGTTTTTGGTCTTCTGGCAGAATGGATTTCCCGCAAAGGCATCGCACTGGCGATGGCATGTGTTGCGGGCACTGTGGGCATGTTCCTCTCCATCCGCTTTATGAACATGGAGAGCACCGATACCATGAGACAGCTGGAGGCCGTGCTCATCACGACTTTCTGGCTGGCGACGCACGTTCCGATCATCAATCTTGGCTACGCCGCCGGGATGGTCTCGGCCATCATCTCGATGTTTTACTTCGCCATCCGGTTCCTGATGCTGACCGGATTGGTCAGGGCTGATCGCTCCGCAGCTCCGCAGGCCATTCTCGGCTTGAGAATCCCTTTCATGGATCGCTCCAGCAAGCTGAATCCCGATCGTGATTTGATCAAGCTGAGGGATTTGAATCGCATCGCCTATGCTTTCGTCTGCGCGGGGCTTTTTCTCTCGCTGGTGGGAACGGTCCTGGGTGGCATCTGGGCCAACTACTCGTGGGGGCGATTCTGGGGCTGGGATCCGAAGGAGAATGGGGCGCTGATGATCGTGTTGATGAACCTGGTGATTCTTCATGCCAGGATCGGCGGATATATTCGTGAAGTGGGCTTGCACGCGTGCAGCATTATTCTGGGCATGATCACCATCTTCTCGTGGTTCGGCACCAATCAGCTCGGCATCGGGCTTCACGCCTACGGCCAAATTGGCGGCGTGTGGTGGTGGTTATACGCGTTCTGGATTTCGCAGACGGCGCTGCTGATTTTTGCGTTGTTTCTTGCTTGGTGGGACCGGCGTGCCAAAGGCGATGATGTTGGCGCGGCGGTCCGGGTTCCGGAAGCGGGCACTGGAAAAAGCAGGTGATACGTCCCGCTTCACATCATTTTCAACGTGAGCGAGTCGGATCACCTGGGGAAACGCTGAACAAAGTGTAGAAGCGACGCCCTCGTCGCTTGCTGCACTTGGGATCAGCGACGGAGGCGTCGCTTCTGCTTGCGATTAGAGCATTTATCAAAAAGACGTAGCCGCATCTCGTAAGAGTGCGGGAAGAAGCCACGGCAGCCAACGAAGCATGCCTATGCCCAGCGTTTTCGCTTCGCGGCTGCGGGGAGAGCTTCCATATTTCCCGCGTTCTTACGAACGCGGCTACGAAATTATTTAAAAGGACGTAGCCGCATCTCGTAA